>JAODNB010000085.1 GCA_025464795.1 Frankiales bacterium | reverse complement strand
CCGTCATCAAGGAGATGAAGCTCCGTCCCAAGATCGACCCGCACGACTACGAGACCAAGAAGGGCCACGTCGTCCGCTTCCTGAAGGCGGGCGACAAGGTGAAGATCACGATCATGTTCCGCGGTCGTGAGCAGAGCCGGCCCGAGCTCGGCTTCCGGCTCCTCCAGCGCCTCGGGGAGGACGTCAGCGAGCTGGGCTTCGTGGAGTCCAGCCCCAAGCAGGACGGCCGCAACATGATCATGGTCCTCGCGCCCCACAAGAACGCCGCCGACCTCAAGAAGATCGCGGCGGACCAGAAGGCAGCTGAGGGCGGTCGCGCCGGCCAGGCGCAGAGCGACACCGACCTGATCGAGACGGACCAGACCGACCAGATCAGTACCAGTGAGACCGACGAGGGCACCCCCTCGGCGCAGACCGAAGACTAGAGAAGGACGACGGCAGCCATGCCCAAGCAGAAGACCCACAGCGGCGCCAAGAAGCGCATCAAGGTGACCGGCAGCGGCAAGCTCCAGCGCGAGCAGGCCGGCAAGCGCCACCTCCTCGAGCGCAAGTCCTCGAAGCTGACCCGTCGCCTCACCGGAACGGTCGACGTCTCCAAGGCGGACACCGGCAAGATGAAGAAGCTCCTCGGTCTCTAAGAGACACAGCCCACCCCACCTTTGAGATCAAGGAAGTACTGAGATGGCACGCGTCAAGAGGGCAGTCAACGCCCAGAAGAAGCGTCGTGAGGTCCTGGAGAAGGCCAGTGGCTACCGCGGTCAGCGCAGCCGCCTGTACCGCAAGGCCAAGGAGCAGCTGCTCCACTCCGCGACCTACGAGTACCGCGACCGCAAGAAGCGCAAGGGTGACTTCCGTCAGCTCTGGATCACGCGCATCAACGCCGCGGCCCGCCAGAACGACATGACCTACAACCGGCTCATCCAGGGCCTGAAGGCCGCTGGTGTCGAGGTCGACCGCAAGAACCTCGCGGACCTGGCGGTCAACGACGCGCCCGCCTTCGCGGCCCTCGTGGCCGTGGCCAAGGCCGCCCTTCCGGCCGACGTGAACGCGCCCGCCTCGGCGTGATCACGAGCACCCGCAACGAGCGGGTGCAGGCCGTACGCCGACTGCACCGCCGCCCAGCCCGCGTGGCTGAGCGGCGGTTCGTCGTCGAGGGCCCGCAAGCGGTCCGTGAGGCCCTGCGGTCCGGCGAGCTGCTCGAGCTGTACGTCCTGGACCGTTCGCACCCGCTCGCCGTCGAGGCCACCGCGCAGGGCGTCGAGGTGGTCGAGGTGTCCGAGAAGGTGCTGACGGCCCTCGGCGAGACCGTGACGCCACAGGGGCTGGTCGGTGTCGCCCCCCTGCTCGAGGGAACGATGCCGGCGAACCCCCGCCTGATCGTGGTGCTGCACGAGGTCACGGACCCCGGCAACGCAGGGACGATCATCCGCACTGCGGACGCTGCCGGCGCCGACGCGGTCGTCCTCACCGGTGCGAGCGTGGACATCCACAACGGCAAGTGCGTGCGCGCGACTGCGGGCAGCCTGTGGCACCTGCCGGTCGTCCTCGAGGCCTCGCTCGACGAGGCGCTCGCCGCCCTCGAGGGGCTCGATGTCCTCGCCACCAGCGGTGCAGGGGAGGACGGCCTGTTCGCGCTCGAGGATGCCGGTGACCTCGCCCGCCCCACCGCCTGGCTGTTCGGCACCGAGGCTCACGGGCTGCCAGCCGCAGCGCTTGCCGCAGCCCGTCGCCGCGTGCGGATCCCGCTGCTCGGCGCCGCTGAGTCGCTGAACCTGGCGAGCGCCGCCGCAGTCTGCCTGTACGCGTCGGCGCGTGCTCAGCGCGCGCTTGGGCCTGTGGTTCTACAGTGACGCACGTGCCCGAGGGAGGTGGCGTGGACAAGAGCGCGTACGACGACCTGCCCGACGGTGTGGTCGTAGCCGACCGCTCAGGCGCGGTCGTCCTGCTCAACCCCGCTGCGGAGCGCATCTTGGCGACCAGCGCGGACTCCGTCATCGGGAGCCCTCTGTCGGAGCTCCTGCCCCTGGTCGACCGGCAGAGCCGCGACTGGTGGGAGTGCACCAAGCCCTTCGACGGCCTCAGCACCCGTACCCGCCAGCCCGAGGCCGCCCTCCTGCTCGACAAGGGCCCGCTCAAGGGTCGCGAGCTGCTCATCACCGCGTCCTACGTGCGCGACGAGCATCGTGCCCTCGAGCGCCTGGTGCTCGTGATTCGCGACAACCGGGCCCGCGAGCGCACCGAGCGCAGCCGGGCCGATCTCGTGTCCACCGTCGCCCACGAGCTCCGCTCCCCGCTGACCAGCGTCAAGGGGTTCACCGCGACGCTGCTCGCGAAGTGGGACCGCTTCAACGACGAGCAGAAGAAGCTCATGCTCGAGACGGTCAACAGCGACGCCGACCGCGTCACCCGGCTGCTCACCGAGCTGCTCGACGTCAGCCGGATCGACGCCGGTCGCCTGGAGATGCGCAAGCAGGTCGTCGACCTGCCCGCTGCCGTGCACAAGGCTGTGAACGGCCGAGTCGCCGGCGGCGAGCCCGAGGACCGCTTCGTCGTGAAGATCCTCGGCGAGCTCCCGGAGATCTGGGCCGACCCCGACAAGATGGATCAGGTGGTCGGCAACCTCGTCGAGAACGCTCTGCGCCACGGCGCCGGCACGGTCACGGTCACGGTCGCCCCGTTCGAGACAGGTGCCGAGGTCCTCGTGGAGGACGAGGGCGAGGGGATCCCGCCCGACACCGCAGCCCGGGTCTTCACCCGGTTCTGGCGAGGGAACCGCGGGCGCGGGACGGGTCTAGGCTTGTACATCGTGAAGGGTCTGGTGGAAGCGCACGGCGGCACCGTCGAGGTCGGTCGTGCCGACAGCGGGGGGGCGCGCTTCCGATTCGTCGTGCCCGCCGGCACCGCTCCCTACGAGAGCTGATCTTCCGGCGGGCGCCGCTGACCGCAAGCCGCACAAGCCAAGCCACCAGCCCTGCCACCCCCGAAACTGGAGCAGCACCGTGTCCGCGCCCGACTACGACCCGAAGCAGGTCAGCCTGCTGCAAGCCCCTGCGCTCGAGGAAGCCCGGGACGCCGGCCTTGACGCCTTCGCTGCCGCCGACACCCTGGAGGCGCTGGCCGTCGCGCGGACGGCCCACCTCGGTGGGAACGCGCACGTCTCCCTCGCCAACCGCGAGATCGGCGTCCTGCCACCGGCAGCCAAGGGCGAGGCCGGGAAGCGCGTCAACGAGGTCCGCAAGGCCCTCGAGGTCGCCTTCGAGGCACGGAAGGCTGCGCTGGAAGACGAGCGGGACGCGCGGGTCCTGGTCGAGGAGCAGGTGGATGTCTCGCTGCTCCCCGGGCTGGTTCCGCAGGGTGCCCGGCACCCCCTGACGACCATCCAGGAGCGCATCGCCGACGTGTTCATCGGCATGGGCTGGGAGGTGGCCGAAGGCCCTGAGGTCGAGCACGAGTGGTTCAACTTCGATGCCCTCAACATGCCCGCCGACCACCCGGCACGCGAGATGCAGGACACGCTGTGGCTCGCGCCGGAGGGCTCACAGGTCGTGCTGCGCACCCAGACCAGCCCGGTCCAGATCCGCTCCCTGCTCGCGCGCGGCCTGCCGTGCTACGTCGTCGCACCCGGCCGGGTTTTCCGCAACGACGCCCTCGACGCCACCCACTCGCCCGTGTTCGGTCAGGTCGAGGGCCTGTGCGTCGATGAGGGCATCACCATGGCCCACCTGCGCGGCACCCTCGAGGCCTATGCCGAGGCCATGTTCGGCTCGCACCTTGCCAGTCGGCTGCGCCCGTCGTACTTCCCCTTCACCGAGCCCTCCGCCGAGCTCGACATCCAGTGCTTCTCCTGCCTCGGGTCCGGGGATCCCTGCCGGGTCTGCTCCACCGAGGGGTGGATCGAGGTGGGGGGGTGCGGCATGGTCAACCCGGCCGTGCTCGTCGCCTGCGGTGTCAACCCCGACCGCTACAGCGGCTTCGCGTTCGGCATGGGCCTGGACCGGACGCTGATGTTCCGGCACGGCATCACCGACATCCGGGACCTGTACGAAGGCGACCAGCGCTTCACCCGGGCCTTCGGAACGGAGGCCTGACGTGCGCGTTCCCGTGTCCTGGCTTCGGACGTACGTCCCGACGCTCACCGCGACGGCTGACGAGATCGCGACGGCTCTCATCCGGGCCGGCCTCGAGGTGGAGCAGGTCCATCGGTACGGCGAGGACGTCCGCAACGTGGTCGTCGGTCGCGTGGTCGATGTCGAGGAGCTCACGGAGTTCCTGCCCAAGAAGACCATCCGCTTCTGCCACGTGGACTCCGGCACCCGCGTGCACGACGTCGTGTGCGGCGCGCAGAACTTCGTCGCCGGGGACCTGGTCCCGTTCGCGCTCCCGGGCGCGTCCCTGCCGGGCGGCTTCGAGATCGCGACGCGGCAGACCTACGGCCGTACGAGCGATGGGATGATCTGCAGCGAGGCCGAGCTGCGCCTTGCCGAGACGAGTGCCGGCATCCTGGTGCTTCCGCCCGACAGCCCACTGGGTGTGGATGTCGTGGAGCTGCTGGGGCTCCGGGACGAGGTGCTCGACATCGCGGTCACCCCGGACCGTGGCTACACGCTGTCGGTGCGCGGGGTCGCTCGGGAGGCGGCCACGGCCTTCGGCGTGGCGTTCGAGGACGCCGGCCTGCGCGACGTCCCCGCCGTGGGCGAGGGCTACGAGGTGCGGCTCGAGGACCCCGGCTGCGACCGCTACGTCGCGCGCACCCTCACCGGCTTCGACCCGAGCGCCCCCTCGCCCGCCTGGATGAAGCGCCGACTGGTGCTCGCCGGCATGCGGCCGATCTCGCTGGCTGTGGATGTCACGAACCACGTGATGCTCGACCTCGGTCAGCCGCTCCACGCCTTCGACCTGGCGACGCTGCAGGGGCCGGTCGTCGTGCGGCGGGCCAGACCGGGGGAGCGGCTCACCACCCTGGACGACCAGGACCGGGCGCTGCACCCCGGTGACCTGCTCATCACCGACGACAGCGGGCCGCTGGGTCTCGCCGGCGTGATGGGTGGCGCGTCGACCGAGATCTCACCGTCGACCACCTCGATCCTGATCGAGGCGGCGCACTTCGAGCCTGCCTCCGTCACGCGCACCGCCCGTCGGCACCGGCTGCCGAGCGAAGCCAGCAAGCGCTTCGAGCGCGGCGTGGACCAGGACCTCGCCGCTGCGGCAGCGGAGGTCGCTGTCCAGCTGCTCGTGGCGGCCACGGGAGCGAAGGCCGTCGGCGTCACCGATGTCGACAACCGCGCCCCGCGTCCGCTGCTGCGCCTGCCGGTCGACAAGCCGGGGCAGGTCGCCGGCCGCTCCTACACGCCGGAGCAGGTGACCCGGCGCCTGCGTGAGGTGGGGTGCGTCGTCGAGGGAGACGCCGTCCTGCAGGTCACGCCGCCCGGCTGGCGTCCCGACCTCACTGGCGCCGCCGAGCTCGTCGAGGAGGTCATCCGGCTCGAGGGGTACGACACCGTGCCGGTCGCGCTGCCGACCGCCCCCGCGGGTCGCGGCCTGACCGAGGGGCAGCGCCGTCGGCGGACAGCGTCCCGGGCCCTTGCCTCGGCAGGACTGGTCGAGGTCGTGCTGCCGCCGTTCGTGTCAGCCACCACCGTCGAGGCGCTCGGGCAGGCCCACCACGCAGCGCCCACCGTCCTCAACCCGCTCTCCGAGGAAGAGGCGCTGCTCCGGCCGTCGCTGCTGCCGGGACTGCTCGCAGCCCTGCTGCGCAACGTCGGTCGTGGGCTCCCGGACGTCGCGCTCTACGAGATCGGCTCGGTCTTCCGAGGCGTCGGCATCCCCGTCGCGGAGGTCCCCAAGACGAGCCAGCGCCCGTCCGCCGACGAGCTCGTGGCCCTGGATGCTGCACTGCCCGCCCAGCCTCGGATGGCAGGGCTCGTGCTGGCCGGGCGCCGTGGTGGCCGGCCCGCAGAGGTGACCGATGCCGTGGAGGTCCTGGTGTCCGTCGCCGCCTCGCTGGGCGTCCAGCTCACGGTCGGGCGGGAGACGCAGGCTCCGTTCCATCCCGGGCGCTGCGCTGCGATGCTGCTGGACGGGAGCGCGATCGGGGTCGCGGGGGAGCTGCACCCGCGGGTGGCGGCGCTCCTGGGCCTGCCCGCGCGCACCGTCGCCGCGGAGATCGACCTGGACGCCCTCGTCGGTGCCGCCGTCGCGATGGGCCCTGCGACGGCTCCTGTGGTCTCGGCCTACCCACCGTCCTCGGTCGACGTCGCGCTGGTGGTCGACGGCTCGGTGCTCTCGGGAGACGTCGCCGCCAGCCTCCGGGCCGGTGCTGGGGCCCTGCTGGAGAGCGTCCGCCTGTTCGACGTCTACACGGGCCCGCAGCTGGGAGAAGGCAAGCGGTCGCTCGCCTACGCCCTGCGCTTCCGGGCCCCCGACCGGACCCTCACCGACCCCGAGGTGCTGGGGGCCCGCGATGCGGCGGTGGCTCAGGCGGCGACGGACCACGGAGCAGTCCTGCGCGGCGCCTGACTGTCGAGGTGGTCGAGAAGTCCCTGCATAACCATGCAGGCGCGTGTATGATTCTCGCATGGGGATGACAGCGGCCGTCGCAGGAGCCAGCGGTTACGCCGGCGGCGAGCTGCTGCGCCTGCTCCTGGGGCACCCTGACCTGGAGCTGGGAGCGGTCTGCGCCGGGTCGTCCGCGGGCCTGCCGGTCACCGACCTGCATCCCCACCTGCCCCAGCTCGCGGGCACAGCCTTCGCGCCGACGAGCGCCGGCGCCCTGGCTGACGCGGACGTCGTGTTCCTGGCTCTGCCGCACGGCGAGTCCGCAGCGCTGGCTGCCCAGCTGCCGGCCTCCACGCGGATCATCGACCTCGGGGCTGACTTCCGGCTTCGGGACGCCGGCTCCTGGGAGCGGTACTACGGCGGCACTCATGCGGGCACCTGGACCTACGGACTGCCGGAGCTCCCCGGTCAGCGCGAGCAGATCGCAGCGAGCACCCGGGTGGCGAACACGGGCTGCTACGCCGCGGCCATCACCCTCGCCCTTGCTCCCCTGATCGCGGCCGGACTCGTGGACCCGGACGACGTCGTCGTCGTCGCCTCCAGCGGGACGAGCGGGGCAGGACGGGCGGCGAAGGCGACGCTGCTGGGCACCGAGGTGATGGGGGACCTCTCGCCGTACAAGGTCGGGTGTCACCAGCACGTCGCTGAGATCAAGCAGGCAACGGGTGCCAGCTCGATGTCGATGACCCCAGTCCTGGCGCCGATGCCGCGGGGGATCCTGGCGACGGTCACCGCCAAGCCGCACACCTCAGCCGACCCCTACGAGGCGCTCCAGCAGGCCTATGCCGATGAGCCCTTCGTCCACCTGCTCCCGCCAGGCCGCTGGCCGCACACCGCGGCGACCCTCGGGTCGAACAGCTGCCACCTGCAGGTGACCACGGACTCCGACTCGGGACGGATCGTCGTGGTGAGCGCGCTGGACAACCTCGGCAAGGGTGCCGCGGGGCAGGCGGTGCAGAACGCCAACCTCGTCCTCGGGCTCCCCGAGCAGGCCGGCCTCTCCATCAGCGGCGTCGCTCCATGAGCGTCACCGCACCGCAGGGCTTCCGGGCGGCCGGCGTCTGCGCGGGCCTGAAGGACAGCGGCAAGCCCGACGTCGCGGTCGTCGTCAACGACGGACCGCTGCGGTCGGGCGCCGCGGTGTTCACGTCCAACCGCTTCAAGGCGAACCCCGTGCTGTGGTCCGAGCAGGTCGTCAAGGACGGCGCGGTGAAGGCCGTGCTTCTCAACTCCGGCGGGGCCAACTGCGGTACGGGCGCGGCCGGTTTCCAGACCACCCATGCCTCCGCAGAAGCGGTCGCGGAGCAGCTGCAGGACGGTGCTGGGGACGTCGTCGTCTGCTCCACCGGACTCATCGGCCCGCTGTTCAGCCGGGAGCGGCTGCTTGCGGGCGTCGTCGCTGCCTGCGGCGAGCTGTCGAACGCCGGAGGCGACGCCGCCGCGACGGCGATCATGACAACGGACTCGGTGAGCAAGCAGGCTGTCGCCACCCGGGACGGGTGGAGCGTCGGCGGCATGGCCAAGGGTGCAGGCATGCTGGCACCGGCGCTGGCCACGATGCTCGTCGTGATCACCACGGACGCCGTGGCGACCGCCGAGGACTGCGATCGGGCCCTGCGGTCGGGGACACGGACCACCTTCGACCGGCTCGACTCCGACGGCTGCCAGTCGACCAACGACACCGTCCTGCTGATGGCCTCAGGCGCCTCAGCAGTGACGCCCCCCGCGGAGGACTTCGACGCCGCTGTCCGTGAGGTCTGCGCGTCGCTCGCCGGCCAGCTCCTCCGGGACGCCGAGGGGTCCGAGCACGACATCGAGATCGAGGTCGTCCATGCGGTCAGCGAGGACGACGCCGTGGAGGTCGCTCGCTCCGTCGCCCGGTCGAACCTGTTCAAGTGCGCCGTCTTCGGCGAGGACCCCAACTGGGGCCGGGTGCTGGCATCGGTCGGGACCACCACCGCCGAGTTCGACGTCTACGCCCTGGACGTGACGTTCAACGGCGTCCAGGTCTGCAAGGCGGGAGAGGCCTTCGAGGACCCAGCGAAGGTCGTCTTCGCCGGCCGCGACGTGCATGTGCTCATCGACCTGCACGCCGGCGACGCCACGGCGACCGTGCGGACGAACGACCTGACGACGGCGTACGTCCACGAGAACTCGGCGTACTCCACATGACCCTGGCCAGCCGCAAGGCCCATCTGGTGAAGGCAGCGACCCTGGTCGAGGCCCTCCCGTGGCTGAAGTCCTTCAGCGGCAAGACGGTCGTCGTGAAGTACGGCGGCAACGCCATGACGCGTCCGGAGCTTCAGGAGGCGTTCGCCGAGGACGTCGTCTACCTGCGCTACTGCGGCGTCAAGGTGATCGTCGTTCACGGAGGCGGACCTCAGATCACCGCCCACCTGGACCGGCTGGGGCTGCAGAGCGAGTTCCGGGGGGGGTTCCGGGTCACCACCCCGGAGACGATGCAGGTCGTGCGGATGGTGCTCGTGGGCCAGGTCAACAGCGACGTCGTGAGCCTCGTGAACGCGCACGGGCCCTTCGCGGTCGGCCTGTCCGGCGAGGACGCGCAGCTGTTCACCGCGGAGCGACGGGACGCGCTGGTCGACGGGGAGCCTGTCGACATCGGCTACGTGGGCGACGTCGTCGACGTGCAGCCGGCGATCGTGCACGCGCTGCTCGACGAGGGGAAGGTCCCGGTCATCGCCACGGTGGCTCGAGGTGTTGACGGGGAGCTCTACAACGTGAACGCCGACACCGCTGCCGCCGCCCTCGCGGTGGCGGTCGGGGCGGAGAAGCTCATCGTCCTCACCGACGTCGAAGGCCTGTTCGCGGACTGGCCCAACAGCGACGAGGTCATCAGCGAGATCACGGACGAGGACCTCGAGAAGCTGCTGCCCTCGCTGTCCAGCGGCATGGTCCCGAAGATGGAGGCCTGCCTGCGGGCGGTCCAAGGCGGCGTGCCGCGCTCGCACGTCCTTGACGGCCGGGTCCCGCACGCGATCCTGCTCGAGCTCTTCACCGACGAAGGCATCGGCACGATGGTGGTTCCCTCATGACGACGCAGGACTGGCAGTCCCGCTGGGACGAGGCCCTCATGGGCAACTACGGCACGCCGTCGATCGTGCTGTCCCGCGGGGCCGGTGCGACGGTCTGGGACGTCGACGGCAAGGAGTACGTCGACCTGTTCGCCGGACTCGCCGTCAACGTCCTCGGCCACGCGCACCCCGCAGTTCAGGAGGCTGTGGCGAAGCAGCTCGGGACCCTGGGCCACGTCAGCAACCTGGCCATCAGCGAGCCGGTGGTACTCCTTGCGGAGAAGCTCAAGGAGATCACCGGCTTCGATCGCGTCCTGTTCACCAACAGCGGCGCCGAGGCCAACGAGGCCGGCCTCAAGCTCTCTCGCCGGATGCGTCCCGGTGGCGGCTGGGTCGCCTGCCACAACGCCTTCCACGGTCGCACCATGGGCGCTCTGGCCGTGACGGGTCAGCCCGGCAAGCGGACGGCCTTCGAGCCGCTCCCCGGCCCGGTGACGTTCGTCCCCTTCGGGGACGCCCAGGCGCTGGCCGCCGCTGTGACCGACCAGACCGCCAGCATCGTCCTCGAGCCGATTCTGGGGGAGGCCGGGGTCGTCGTACCCGCTCCGGGCTTCCTTGCCGCGGCTCGTGCCGCCGCAGACGAGCACGGGGCGCTGCTGCATCTCGACGAGGTGCAGGGAGGCATCGGTCGGGCGGGTGCGTGGCTGTCGCACCAGGTCCTCGAACCCGGAGTGCAGGCGGATCTCGTCACCCTGGCCAAGGGGCTCGGAGGGGGACTTCCGATCGGGGCCCTGCTGGCCAAGGGCGACGCCGCCCACGCGCTGCAGAAGGGCGACCACGGGACGACCTTCGGGGGCAACCCCGTGGTTGCTGCTGCTGCCCTCGCCGTCATCGAGACCCTCCAGAAGGACGGCCTCCTGGACCGGGCCACGGTGCTGGGGGAGCGGCTGCGCAAGGCCATCGAGGCCCTCGAGCACCCGCTCGTCAGCCACGTCCGAGGGGCCGGCCTGTGGCTCGGGATCGTCCTCACCGAGCCGGTCGCCGCTGGCGTGGAGCTCGCAGCGAGGGAGGCTGGGTTCCTCGTCAACGCTGCCGCTCCCGAGGTCGTCCGCCTCGCCCCACCGCTCGTCGTCACGCAGGAGCAGCTCGACGCGTTCGTCCGGTCGCTCCCCCGTGTGATGGATCACGCGCTGGCCGCGACTAGGGTCCGGCCATGACGTCCGCTATGCACCTGTCCGGAGGAACCCCATGAGCGCCACCCGCGTCCTCGTCGTCGAAGACGACCCCAGCGTGCGAGGGCTCCTGCACACCCTGCTGTCAGCGGAGGGCTACGACGTGGTCACGGCCTCCGACGGCCTGGCCGGGCTCGTGAAGGCCGCGGCCACGAAGCCCGCCCTGATGCTCCTGGACCTGATGATGCCCGACCTCGGGGGCGCCCGCGTCCTCGAGGAGATCCGGGACGATCCCGAGCTGTCCGAGACCCCCGTGATCGTCGTGACGGGCAAGATCGACGCCGTCCCCGGGATGCGGGAGGTCCTCGGTGACGACCACGTCTTCGTGAAGCCCTTCGCCGTCGCCGAGCTGCTCGCCCGCGTCGCAGAGATCACCGGCGGCCCGAGCGGGGACTCCTGAGCCATGCCCCGACACTTCCTCGCCGACGACGACCTCACCCCTGCAGAGCAGGCGGAGGTCCTCGACCTCGCCGCCACGCTCAAGCAGCAGAGGCACAACGGACCGACACCCCTTGCGGGCAAGGCAGTTGCCGTCATCTTCGAGAAGCCGTCGACGCGCACCCGGTTGAGCTTCGAGATCGGCATCGCCGAGCTCGGTGGTCATCCCGTCATCCTCGATGCGCAGACCACCCAGCTCGGTCGCGGCGAGACGCTCGAGGACACCGCGATGGTCATGTCCCGCTACGTCAGCGCCATCGTGATCCGCACGGCCGGTGACGACCGGATCCGCGCCTTGGCGTCCACCAGCAGCGTTCCCGTGGTGAACGCGCTGACCGACGGCTACCACCCGTGCCAGATCCTCGCGGACCTGCAGACCATTCGGGAGCGCAAGGGAACGACTGAGGGACTCGTCCTGACCTACCTCGGGGACGGTGCGAACAACATGGCCAACAGCTACCTCCTCGGCGGTGCCATGGCCGGGATGGAGGTCCGCATCGGGGCACCCGACGGCTACCAGCCCGAGGCAGCAGTCGTGGCCCGGGCTCGTGAGCTCGGGACGACCATCGTCGTCACCGACGACGCCAAGGCGGCCGCAGAGGGCGCCGACGTGCTCTGCACCGACGTGTGGGTGTCGATGGGCATGACGGGGGCGGAGCAGCGCCTCCAGGACCTCAGGGCCTACGCGGTCGACGAGGCTGCCCTCGCCCTCGCCGCCCCGGAGGCGGTCGTCCTGCACTGCCTGCCCGCCCACCGTGGTGAGGAGATCGCTGCAGCGGTCATCGACGGGCCGCAGTCCGCTGTCTGGGACGAGGCCGAGAACAGGCTGCACGCGCAGAAGGCGCTTCTCACGTGGCTGCTGGAGAAGGGCTAGCGATGGCAGCTCCCCGGCGGCTCGCGGCCGTCCAGCAGGTCCCGCTCACGAAGGCAGCCCGTCAGGCCGCGATCGTGGACCTGCTCGCGTCCCGGTCGATCAGCAGCCAGCCCGAGCTCGGTCGGCAGCTCGCTGCGAAGGGCCTGCACGTGACTCAGGCGACCCTCAGTCGTGATCTCGAGGAGCTCGGTGCCGTGAAGGTCCGCACCCCCTCGGGTACGGCGTACGCCGTCCCGCCCGAAGGGCAGCCGCGCGCCAGCACCACCGAAGCAGCCGACGCCCGACTCGCCCGGCTGCTCGAGGAGCTCTGCGTCACCGCTGAGGCGACCGGAGGCTTCGTCGTCCTTCGTACCCCCCCTGGCGGCGCCGGCTTCCTCGCCGCAGCCCTCGATCGCTCCGGCCTGCCCGAGGTGGCCGGCACCCTCGCGGGTGACGACACCGTCCTGCTCATCACGCACTCGCCGGCCACCCCGGCCGCAGGTGCCCTCGCCAGTCGCCTTCTCGGGCTGGCCGAGGGCCGCGCCCTCTAGCTCGACCCTTCCCACTCAGGAGTACTGCTGTGTCTGACCGCGTCGTCCTCGCCTACAGCGGAGGGCTCGACACGTCCGTGGCCATCGGCTGGATCGCCAACGAGACGGGCAAGGAGGTCGTTGCCGTCGCGGCGGACGTCGGTCAGGGCGGTGAGGACCTCGAGGTCATCCGTCAGCGCGCCCTCGACTGCGGTGCCGTGGAGGCGGTCGTGGCCGACTGCCGTGACGAGTACGCCGACGAGTACTGCCTCCCCGCCCTGCAGGCCAACGCCCTCTACATGGGTCGCTACCCCCTGGTGTCGGCCCTGAGCCGCCCGCTGATCGTGAAGCACCTCGTTGCCGCCGCGAAGTACCACGGCGCCGACACCGTCGCGCACGGCTGCACGGGCAAGGGCAACGACCAGGTCCGCTTCGAGGTCGGCATCGGAGCACTGGCTCCGGACCTCAAGTGCATCGCCCCGGTGCGCGACTCGGGCATGACCCGCGACAAGGCCATCGCCTTCGCCGAGGAGCGGGGCCTGCCGATCGACGTCACCAAGAAGTCGCCGTACTCCGTGGACCAGAACGTCTGGGGGCGAGCCGTCGAGACCGGCTTCCTCGAAGACCCGTGGAACGGCCCGATCGAGGACGTCTACAGCTACACCAAGGCGCCCGGCACCAGCAGAGGGCCGGACGAGGTCGTCCTGACGTTCGTCGACGGCGTCCCGACGGCCATCGACGGCAAGGCCGTCACCGTGCTGCAGGCCATCGAGCAGCTCAACAACCGGGCCGGCGCGCAGGGCTTCGGGCGGCTGGACATGGTCGAGGACCGGCTCGTGGGCATCAAGAGCCGAGAGGTGTACGAGGCCCCGGGTGCCCTCGCCCTGATCGCGGCGCACACCGAGCTCGAGGACCTCACCATGGAGCGCGAGCTGCGCCGCTTCAAGCGGAGCGTCGAGCAGCGCTGGGGCGAGCTGGTCTACGACGGCCTGTGGTTCTCGCCGCTGAAGCGGGCCCTCGACACCTTCGTCGTCGAGAGCCAGAGGCACGTCAGTGGAGACATCCGGCTGACGCTGCACTCGGGCACGTGCACGGTCACCGGACGTCGGAGTGACGCGTCGCTCTACGACTTCGACCTCGCGACCTACGACGAGGGCGACACCTTCGACCAGACCCTGGCCAAGGGGTTCGTCGAGCTCTGGGGCCTGCCGTCGAAGATCGCGGCCAAGCGCGACCTGAAGTTCGGGGCATGAGCCAGGAGCGCATGTCGCTCTGGGGCGGTCGGTTCGAGGGCGGACCGGCCGAAGCTCTCGCACGGCTGTCCGTCAGCGTCCAGTTCGACTGGCGGCTCGCCCCGTACGACCTGCTGGGGTCGAAGGCGCACGCCCGTGTCCTCAACCGCGCCGGCCTGCTCACCGACGC
>JAODNB010000308.1 GCA_025464795.1 Frankiales bacterium | reverse complement strand
GCAAGACCCGCTTCGCGTGCACGTGTACGTCGACGGCAGCCTCGTGCTGCCGCCCCTGACCGCGGGCGACGCCCGACCGGAGATCGAGCAGCAGTTCCCGGGCATGGGGCCCGAGCTCGGCTACACCATGTCGTTGACGCTCCCCGATGACGGCGTCCACAAGGTCTGCACGTACGGCATCAACGTGGGCGCCGGGACGGTGAACACCAACCTCGGGTGCCTGTCCGTGAACGTGCGTCACATGCCCTACGGTCACGCCGACGCCCTCACCCTCGTGCCAGGATCGCTCGTCTCCCGCGGCTGGGTCTACGACCCGGACAGCGCGGCCGTCGTCCAGGTCAGCCACACCGTCGACGGCCAGCCGCTGACCTCGGTGCCGGCGAACGGAGCCCGGGCGGACATCGGCGCCCGCTACCCGATGTACGGCGGCAACCGCGGCTACTCCACGACGGTGGACCTGTCGACGGTCCCCGAGGGCACCCACACGCTGTGTGCCGTGGGCACGAACATCGACGCAGGTGCGGACTTCCCGATGGCGTGCACGACCGGCGTCGTGCGGCACACGCCGTTCGGCGGCTTCGACTCGCTCGTCCAGACCCCCACGGCACTGACCCTGAGCGGCTGGGCTGTCGAGCCCGACGTCGCGGGTCCTGCGACGGTCACGGGCACCCTCGACGGGCAGCCGATCCCGGCTCTGCAGGCCACGCTGAACCGGCCCGACATCGCGCGGCTCTATCCGGTGGACGGCGGCGCCCACGGGTTCCAGACGACGCTGCCCGTGCCTGCGGGCGAGGGCACCCACACGGTGTGCCTGACCATCACGAACGTCGGTGCGGGACCGGACGCGACGGCGAAGTGCCGGACCGTCGTGGTGACCCACAAGCCGGTCGGCCGGTTCGACGTCGTGAACCTGACCAACGGCCAGGTCACCGTCCGCGGCTGGGCCCTGGACCCCGACACGACGGACGCGATCCTGATCCACGTCCGGGTGGACGGTGTCCTCGCCGGACGCGCACTGGCGAACCAGGGCCGGGCGGACGTGGCCCGCTACTACCCGGCATACGGGGCGGCACACGGCTACCGCTTCACCCCGCCGACCGTGCTCGCGAAGGGCACGCACAACGTGTGCGTCTACGCCATCAACACCGGAGCCGGCGCGGGCAACCCCATCCTGGCGTGCCGCAAGGTCACTGCTCCCTAAGAGGTCCCTTACCCAGCGCGGAGGGCGTCGCCTTCGACCCGGAAGGCCTCGGCCAGAGCCTCGCGCCAGCCGAGGAACGGCGGCAGTCCGGCGCCGTCCCAGGCAGCGGGTGACAGGACGCTGTAGGCCGGCCGCGTCGCCGCGGTGACGTACGACGCCGCATCGGTCTCCAGGACCCGGGCGGGGTCGGCGCCGAGCTCCTCGAAGACCGCCTTGGCGAACCCGTGCCAGGACGTCTGGCCCCGGTTGGTCCCGTGGTAAGCGCCGGCGGGAGCATCGGACCGGGCGAGGTCCAGCAGCCGTCCGGCGAGGTCCCCCGCCCACGTCGGTGACCCGACCTGGTCGGTGATGACGCTGACCGTGTCCTTGGTCTTCTCCAGGCGGGCCATGGTCTTCACGAAGTTGGGACCCCCGGCCCCGTACAGCCAGGCGGTCCGGACGATCCAGGACGCCTGCGGGAGGATCTCCCGAAGAGCCTGCTCCCCGGCAAGCTTGGTGCGGCCGTAGGCGTTCGTCGGCCCCTTGGGGTCCTCGGGCTCGTAGGGCACCGTCCCGTCACCGGGGAAGACGTAGTCGGTGGACAGGTGGATCAGACCCGCACCGACGGCGCCGCACGCGGTAGCGAGCAGCGCAGGGGCAGCGGCGTTGACCGCGTACGCCAGCTCCTCCTGCTCCTCGGCCTGGTCCACGGCGGTGTAGGCGGCGGGGTTGACCACGACGAGCTTGTGCGCCGGTGAGTCCGAGCGCACCACGCGCGCCCACTCCTCGACCGTGTCGCGGACCGCGAACGGATCGGTCAGGTCCACCTCAGGCAGGTCGATGCCGCGGGCGAACGGGATGTCGGAGGCACGCAGAGCCTGGCGCGAGATCTCGCTGCCGAGCTGGCCCTTCACGCCGGTGATCAGCAAGGCGACGGTCATGGCCGCCAGTGTTCCAGACCCGGGTCAGACGATGCGGTAGGCGAGCGTCACGCGGAAGCCGCCGAGGTTCTGCCACGCCTCCCAGACGAGCCCGAACTGCTCGGAGGCCGACCCCACCGCCCGGTTGTTACCGGCCAGAACCACGGAGAAGCGGCCGACCTCACCCGGCTTGACCGAAGTCGCGCCGGGATGCGTCACGTTGAGGCCCAGCCCGCCGGGGCGGGTCGCGCTGATCCAGCTCGAGGACCGCGACGGCGATCCCCCGCGTGCGAGCACCTCCGAGTGCAGGTCCCCGCCGATCGGCCAGGCGATGGTGCCGGTGTTCTTCACCTCGAAGTACGACGTGGCAGAGCCGGCGCGCGGGACGTTCACGGACGGCGACGCCCTGGTGACGGAAGCGGCGAGCACGACGTTCGCGACGGTGACCTTGAGCGGCACGGAGGGGCCGTAGCCCTGAGGCCGGAAGCTCAGCGCGTAGGTGCCCGCGGGCTTGCGGCTGGCGGACAGCGGCACCAGCCACTCCCCGACCTCGCCCGGGTAGACCTTGGCCTGCCCGGGTCGGGAGGCGTTCGATCCCAGCGCCGGAGGTGTCGTGCTGTCGATCCACGCCGACGTGGACAACGGGGTCGCGGCGGTCGTGAGCCGCTCGCTGCCGACCGCCCACGGCTGCGCCCCGACGTTTCGGAGCCGGATGCGCGCGGTGGCTGTGTACGGCGGGCCGTTGGTGAGCGACAGCGGGCTCGGTGCGCTCTCGAGCGTGGCCTGCTTCGGGATAGACGGGTCGACCCGGACGACGACGAGGTTGCTCGGCGCGCCGTCGATCCAGTG
>JAODNB010000278.1 GCA_025464795.1 Frankiales bacterium | reverse complement strand
CCATCGACGGCGACAGCCCTGTCGCCGGGACCGGTGGCGGAGCCGGCAGGACCTCCCGGACGCGGGAGGGCGCGCCGGCCGAGAGGACCCCCGCGGCCAGCGCAGCCAGCAGCGCCGTCAGCACGCGCGCTCGACGAGCCTGCCGGTCCACCAGAGACCGAGGAGGTCCAGGCCCACCCCCACGAGGAGGCAGGCGATGCCGGCAGGGGTGTGGAGCAGCACGTGCAGGGGCCGCGCGCCGAGACCGGCAGCCAGTGCCATGCCCAGCGCGGGGAGGCAGGCGAGCAGTGCGGCGCTGGCGCGTGGCCCAGCCAGCTCAGCCTCGACAGCTCTGCGTTGCTCTCTCTCGGCCCGCAGGGACTCCCCCAGCTGGTCGACGGCGACCGCCAGCGAGCTGCCGGTGGAGCTGCACACCTGCCAGCAGGCGGCCAGTCCACGAAGCACCTCAGGGGTCGCTGTGGTGTCGGCGGCAGCGAGAAGCGCCGTCGACGCGTCCGCACCGAAGCGCTGGCTGGCAGAGGCACTCCTCAGGACCTCGGCCAGCGACCCCAGGGCAACGGACGCGGCGCCCTCGAGGGCGTCGGCGCTCTGCCGCCCGGCTCGCAGCTCGGACGCGAGGACGGTGAGTGCCTCCACGGCACTCCCGCGCTGCAGCTCGACGGCCTGCGCCCGCTGCCGGCGACGCCAGACCCTGACCCCGACAGCGCCCAGCCCCACGGCGACGGCAGCTCCCACGGGACCCAGGACGACGGCGAGCACGACAACCCCTGCCAGCGCAGGGATCCGCACGTCCACCACCAGTGGGGCGCGGGCCGACAGGGCCGCCAGCCTGGAGGGTGACGGCATCCCGGTGAGCACCAGGACGGCCGTCCCCAGCAGGAGCGCCGGCAGGATCACGCGACCAGCGCCGCGAGCGCGGGGAAGCCGTCCTCGTGGACCCCCTTCGACGAGGTCCCGTCCCACGACCAGGCCGGGACCGCCTGCACGTAGCCATCGGCACCTCGCTGCAGCACGCAGATCTCCGCGACGCGACGAAGGGACGCCGTCCGCGACAGGTGCACCGCGACCCGCAGTCCCGAGGCCAGCTGGCTGTGCAGGGCCTCGCGGGACAGGCCGGCGACAGCAGCGAGCGCCTCCAGCCGTGCTGGGACGTCCCGAGCGCTGTTCGCGTGCAACGTCCCGCACCCGCCTTCGTGCCCGGTGTTCAGCGCAGCGAGCAGGTCGACCACCTCGCCACCTCTGACCTCTCCGACCACGACGCGGTCGGGCCGCATCCGCAACGACTCCCGGACGAGCGCCCGCAGCGAGATCTCCCCGGCGCCTTCGGCGTTGGCCGGGCGAGCCTCCAGCCGCAGCACGTGGGGGTGCGCGGGAGCCAGCTCGGCGGAGTCCTCGATCAGCAGGATCCGGTCGCGGACGTCGACCAGGGACAGCAGGGCCGACAGCAGCGTGGTCTTTCCCGTGCCCGTACCACCGCTGACGAGAAAGGGCTGGCGCGAGCCGACCAACCTCTGCAGGAGCGCCGCGCCCTCTGCCGGAACAGTGCCCACGGCGATGAGCTCCTCCAGGTCGAACACCTTCCGCCTGGGGACGCGCAACGACAGGCAGGTGCCTCCGGGTGCGACCGGCGGCAGCACCGCGTGCAGACGCACGCCGTGCGGGAGCCGAGCATCGACCCAGGGCTGGGCGTCATCGAGGCGTCGCCCGGTGGGGGCCGCGAGCCGCACTGCGAGCCGGCGAACGGCCGCCTCGTCCGGGAACCGGACTGCCGCCCGCTCGAGCCCCTCTCCACGGTCGACCCACACCTCCTCGGGGGAGTTCACGAGGACGTCCGTGACGCGAGGGTCCGCCAGGAAGGGCTCGAGGGGACCGGCACCGACGATCTCGCTCTGCAGCGCACGCAGGACGGCCAGCACCTCGAGGTCGCCTCGCAGTCCACCTCCTTCGTCGCGCAGCGCCGCAGCCACTCGACCGGGGGTGGGGGCACCGGCGTCGAGCGACAACCTGGCACGGACGCGGTCGAGCAGGGCGGGGTCGAGGTTCACGCCGCTCTCCGCTGCTCTGCCTCGACCAGCTCGTCGAGCAGGCGTTCGCACAGCCCGGCGAGAGGGGAACGACTCCGCCGCGCCGGAGGATCACCCCGGTCGAGATCCCTGTCCAGGTAGGGCTCCGCGCGCACCTCCCCCAGCAGTGGCAGGCCCAGCGCCCGCGCCATCTCCGCACCCGTGAGCCCGGCCGGTGACGGCCCCCGCACCACCAACCGGAGGTCGCGGCACAGCAGGCCCGCCCGCGAGGCGATCCGCGCTGCCGCCGCCGTCGCCCGCACCTCCGCGGGCACGACGACCACGGTGGTGCAGGCGCAGGACAGCACCTCGCGCGTTGGCTCGTCGAGGTTGCGCGGCAGGTCGACGACGACCAGGTCGCACGTCCTGCGGGCCGCAGCCAGGACTGCTCGCACCGCATCGACAGGCAGCTGAGCGGGCTCGCCGCGATCCCAGGACAGCACCGACAGCTCTGCCATCGTGGGCAGCGCGTCCGCGAGGGCAGCAGCCGGCACGCGACCGCGGGTGGAGCCCAGGTCCGGCCACCGGAGGCCGGTCACGTTCTCACCGCCGAAGACCAGGTCGATGCCGCCGCCGAGGGGATCACCGTCGACGAGCAGCGTGCGCATCTGCCGCCCCACCGCGGTCAGCGCGACAGCAGCTGCCAATGTGGTGGCTCCGGCGCCGCCGCGGCCGCCGATGACGGCGAGAAGCATGCCCTCCCGTCCCTCTACGGCATCTCCGAGAGCACCGATCAGCCACGGCTCTCCCTCGGGGAAGAACACGACCTGCTCGGCACCGAGCTCGACCGCTCGGCGCCAGATCGTGGGGTCGTCGAGATCCCGGCCCAGGACGACCACCTTCGACCGACGCGACAACCGGCCGCGGGCGACACGGTCGACGAGGTCCGGCCCCACGACCACGAGCGGAGCACTGTCCCAGGAGGGACGAGCCGCTGGGACATCGCAGGCGACGTCCACCTCCACCCCGGCGGTGGCGGCGAGCCGCAGCAGGTCGTCCAGCGCGTCGGGGTCGGACGTGACGAACAGCGGGCGCGGCATGGAGGCTCCTGACGAAGGCGGCACGGGCCAGCCTTCAGCCCCGGGCTGCACGCGACGAGGCTCCCCGGTCATCTGTGGATCCGGCAGCGCCCTGTGGACACCGCCTCCGACATCGCAGAAGGCCCCAAGCCGGGGGGGTGGCAAGGGGCCTTCTGGCGGACACCGCCGGGGGGGTGGCAGTGCCGCTGGGTGAGGCGGCCGGGGGAGACCGCGCTCACCTGGGCTATGTCCGGCAGCTCTCCCGCATAAACCTCCTATGTTGGGGCGATGGCAGCCGCGTTCTTCGACCTCGACAAGACCGTCATCGCGAAGAGCAGCACGCTGGCCTTCGGCAGGCCGTTCTACAAGGGCGGCCTGGTGAACCGCCGAGCGGTTCTCAAGAGCTCCTTCGCGCAGTTCGTCTACCTGCTGCAGGGCGCCGACGAGGACTCGATGGACAAGATGCGCGACTACCTGAAGGCGCTGTGCACGGGGTGGTCCGTGCAGCAGGTGCACGACATCGTCGCGGAGACGCTGCATGAGCTGATCGACCCGCTCGTGTACGCCGAGGCGCTCGAGCTGTTCGACGAGCACCGCGCCGCCGGCCGCGAGATCGTCATCGTGTCGAGCAGCGGGGAGGAGATCGTCGGGCCCATCGGCGAGATGCTCGGCGTCGACCGCGTCATCGCGACGCGCATGGTCGTCGAGGACGGCCACTACACCGGTGACATCGAGTTCTACGCCTACGGCGAGGGCAAGCAGGTGGCCATCGAGGAGCTGGCCGCGAAGCGCGGATGGGACCTGGCTGACTGCTATGCCTACAGCGACTCGTTCACCGACGCGCCGATGCTCGCAGCCGTCGGGCATCCGGTGGCTGTCAACCCCGACAAGGCCCTGCGCAAGCTGGCCTCGGAGAGCGACTGGCCGTCGCTGGTGTTCGCCAAGCCCGTCCGTGCCAACCGTCGCGTTCCCACGCCTCCCGGCCCCCCTGTCGCCTACGCCGGTGCGTCCGTCGTCGTCGGCCTCGTCGTGGTCGCCTGGGTGATGGGACGTCGTTCGAGCTTGAAGTGATCCAGATCGTGGAAACCCTTGACACGCAAGGGAAGTAGGCGGACTCTCGAATCACGGAACGCCGCCAAGCGGGCGGACTTGTCCCCCCGACGGCGGTCCGTGCAGTACGAGCCCGAGCACCCACGTGCGATCAGCCGCGAGAGGCACATCGAGAAGGTCCGACCACGTTCACGAAAGGGCATTGTCCTCGAGAGGACCGGACCTGGTGCGATGACGAAGATGCATGCTTTGGTCACTCGGCCGTAGTGCATGGCGACGGGGCCTCCTCTTCGGAGGGGACCCCGTTCCGCTGTGCTCAGAGGGTCTCCCGGAGGATGGCCTCGCAGACGGCGAGGCCCTCACGGGCACCGAGCGCGGTCGCCTGCGCGCAGTGCACGACCCAAGCCGCTACGCCGGCGCTCCCGCCAGCCACGTACCCGCGGGCGGCTTCGGCGTAGGCGTGGGTGTGGTGCGAGCGCAGTCCCGCGGCGTCCAGCTCCGCGTGGCCGACCTCGGGGGCGGAGACGGCCTTGGGGTCGAGCCCGCGGTCGACCAGGACCAGCCGGGCGGCTGCACGCGCGACGAGCCCGTCCGCGGTGCCGAAGGCCCGCAGCGCCAGCAGCTCGCCGTGCACGATGGCCGCAACGACGACCGCCGGCGCCTTCGTCGGCGCGAGCAGCAACCGTGCCAGCCCGTCGAGCCGGGCGCTGACCTCCATCGGCTGCGGTGCGTTCCCGAGCTCGAGCGGGTCCTCCACGGGGTCGGTCAGGGAGGTGCGCGGCCGTCCGAGCGCGTCGTTCTGCAGCCCGAGGTCTGCGGCCGCCAGCACGTGCAGCCGGGCGAGCGCCTGGTTCGGCGAGCTCTTCCAGGAGGGCAGCAGCGACCCTAGGTCGGCATGGACACGAACGGCGTTCGCGGCGAGCTGACCAAGGCGAGGGTCCTTCGACTGGACCGTCACGGGTTGGCCGTTCATGAGCTGTCCCCGCAGCCGCTCCAGCTCCATGCCTGCGCCCTCGAGCTCCGCC
>JAODNB010000148.1 GCA_025464795.1 Frankiales bacterium | reverse complement strand
AGCAGGATGCTGCGGCCTGCGCCGTCCCCCGAGGGGTCGGGCGCGGTGACGTGGTGGGCGTCGGAGGCGAGGCCGGCGCCGCCGAGGTAGGCATGGACCTTCGCTCCGCGAGCGCGTGCGTGCTCTTCTGTCTCGAGGACGAGGACACCGGCACCCTCACCGAGGACGAAGCCGTCGCGGCCCTTGTCGTAGGGCCGGGACGCCGCCTCCGGCTCGTGGTGGCGGGTCGACATGGCCCGCATCTGGGCGAAGCCCGCCATCGGGAGCGGGTGCACGCAGGCCTCGGACCCCCCGGCGACGACGACGTCGACCCGGCCGCTGCGCAGGAGCTGCAGGGCGAGCGCGATCGCCTCGGCGCCGGAGGCGCAGGCGCTGACCGGCGTGTGCACGCCGGCCTTCGCGCCGAGGGCGAGTCCGACCGTGGCAGCCGGACCGTTGGGCATGAGCATCGGAACGAGGTGCGGAGACACCGCCCGCGGGCCCTTCTCACGAAGCACATCGGCCTGACCGAGAATGGTGAGCGCGCCGCCGATCCCGGAGCCGATGACGACGGCGAGGCGGGTGGGCTCGACAGCGGGCTGACCCGCGTCGTCCCAGGCCTCGCGGGCCGCGACGAGGGCGAGCTGCTGGACGCGGTCGAGGGTCCGCGCCTCTAGCCGCTCGAGACGACCTTCGAGGTCAACGGTCGCTGCCAGCCGAGCGGGAAGGGCATCCCACTGCTCGCCCTCGAGCAGCCGGACTCCGGAGCGACCAGACAGCAGGCCCTCCGTAAGGGCGGCGACATCAGGGCCGAGGGGGGTGAGGGCACCCAGCCCGGTGACAGCGACGTGGGTCACGCCGAGACGCCCGCGGACTCGATGTAGTCCACGGCGTCGCCAACGGTCATCATCGTCTCGAGGGCCTCGTCCGGGATGCGGACGCCGAACTTCTCCTCGCAGGCCACGACGACCTCGACCATGGTGAGCGAGTCGACCTCGAGGTCGTTCTCGAAGGTGGCCTCGCGAACGACCTTGTCGGCCGGCACGCCAGAGACCTCCTCGAGGACCTCCGCGAGGCCGCTGAGGATGTCCGTCTGGGTGAGCGTCATGTGCGTTTCTCCTTGGTAATTAGGGGATGTAGATGACCTGGCCGGCGGCGGTCAGTCCTGCACCGAAGCCGAAGAGCAGTACGGGGTCCCCGCTCTTGACCTCGCCGAGCTCGAGGAGCCGGGCGAGTGCGAGGGGTATGGAGGCGGCGCTGGTGTTGCCGCTGTCGACGACGTCGCGAGCGACGACGCAGGTCTCGGGCAGGCCGAGGGCCTTCACGACCGACTCGGTGATCCGGAGGTTGGCCTGGTGCGGCACGAAGGCCTTCAGGTCAGCCAGCTCGATGCCGGCGTCCACGCAGGCCCGGCGGCACAGGTCAGGCAGGGACGTCGTGGCCCAGCGGAAGATCGAGCGGCCCTCCATCGCGAGGCGCGGCGGGCTTCCGTGAATCGTGAGCTTCTCGTGCTGATCGCCGTCGTGAGCCCAGACGACCGGGCCGATGGCCTCGTTCACCGACCGGCTGACAACAGCGGCGCCGGCACCGTCACCGAACAGGAACGCGGTCCCCCGGTCGTCGTGGTCGACCATCGGCAGGAGCTTCTCGGAGCCGATGACCAGGACGTGCTCCGCCGTGCCCGTGCGGACGGCGTCGGCGGCGAGTCCGAGCGCGTAGGCGAAGCCCGCACAGCCGGCACCGACATCGGACGCGCCGGCGTTCGAGGCGCCGAGGCGGTACGCCACCTCGGGCGAGCCACCGGGCAAGGGGCCAGGCATGGAGCAGGTCGCGAGGAGCACCAGACCGAGGTCAGTGGCGTCGACACCGGCCGCCGCGAGGGCCTTGCCCCCGGCGATGGTGGCCATGTCGACGACAGACTCGTCCTCGGCTGCCACGCCGCGGGTCACGATGCCGCTGCGGTCCCTGATCCACGCGTCGCTCGACTCGGTCCGCTCAGCGATCGCGATGTTGTCCACGCGCAGGGCCGGACGGTGTGCGCCCACTCCCGCGACCTTTGCGCCCGCGAGCACGCGGGTCCTCACGCGGACACTCCGGCCGGGAGGTCCTCGGGCGTCTTGAGAGCGACGATCGGCACCCCTGGCAGTGCGCGCTTGGCGACGGCGGCGAGGGTGCCTCCGGGCGCGAGCTCGTACACGGTCGTGGGCTGGAGGCCCGCGATCGTCTGGAGGCAGAGGTCGAAGCGGACCGGGCCGGTCAGCTGACCGACGAGGCGGTCAAGGAGCTCTCGACCGTCCGTCACGACCGCGCCGTCCCGGTTCGCGACAACGGTGCAGAGCGGCTCGCCCGGCACGACAGCGGCGACGAGCTCAGTGAGGCGCGGGACCGCAGGAGCCATCGCGCTGGTGTGGAACGCGCCGGCCGTCTCGAGGCGACGGACGCGGGCTGCGGTGGGCGGGTTGGCGGCCAGGGCTTCGAGGGAGGCGACGGGGCCACCGACGACGACCTGACCGGCGACGTTGACGGTCGCGACCTCGAGGCCGTGCAGGGCGGCCGCCGCGAGCACCTCGTCGGCGTCGCCGCCGAGGACTGCGGCCATGCCGGTGGGGCTGGTCGCGGAGGCGAGGGCCATCGCACGACCTCGCTCGGCTGCCAGGCGCACGGCGCTGGAGGCGTCGATCACTCCGGCGACGGCCAGCGCGGCGATCTCGCCGATGCTGTGGCCGCAGACGACATCGGGGGGAATCTCGAGAGCACGGGCACTGAGCAGGGCGGTCGCTGTCAGCAGCGGCTGGGCCACGGCGGTGTCACGGATCTCGTCGGCCGCTGCCGTCGTGCCGAGGCGCAGGAGGTCCAGTCCGGCCGCATCCGACCAGGTCGCGAGGTCGGCGGCCGCACCCGGGAGGTCGAGCCACGGCAGCAGCATGCCGGGGCTCTGAGAGCCCTGGCCGGGGACGAGGAAGACGATCACAGCGACAAGCCTGCTGGAGTACTGGCCGGTATGCCGCAGCAGGCCTCCACCTAAAGGTGGGCCCGAGCTTGTAGGAAACCTACAAGTCCGATGTCCGTCCTATGACGAACGCAACACGCACGACTTGTGCGTCCCTCGAGTCGGCCAGATCGAGGCCGATCAGCTCCAGGATCTTGCGGAGCCTGTAGCGCACGGTGTTCGCGTGCACGTAGAGCAGTCTGGCGGTGCCCTCAAGGGACGAACCGGTCTCCAGGAAAGCACCCGCAGTAGCCAGCAGGTCACCCCCTGCTGAAGCCAGCGGACCGTGCACCTCCTCCAACAAACGTGTGCGCGCCGTCACATCACCGAGCACAGCCCGCTCGGCCAGGAGGTCGCTCGCCGGCACCGGCCGCGGCGCGCCCGGCCAGGCCGCAACCGCCGCGAGGCCGGCCAAGGCCTCCTTCACCGAAGCGGCCGCCCCGGTGAGGTCCTCAGACATCGGACCGACGACCACGGGCCCTTCAGGTAGAGCCGCAGCGATCTGCTTCAGCGCCGTGTCCGGCTTGCCCTTGCCGCCGACGACGACGACCAGGCCCCCGCCTGCCTCGCCGGTGAGCGCGAACAGCCCGCTGTGCCGGGCATGGCTGCGAAGGTCCTCGAGCCGGGACTCCACCGGCCCATCGGGCATCCGCGAGGCGAGGGCTGTCACCCAGGTCGTC
>JAODNB010000141.1 GCA_025464795.1 Frankiales bacterium | reverse complement strand
GACAGCGTGCCCGCGGCCTGGTGCACGACGTCGCCCGAGAACAGGAAGGAGCCGAGCACCCTGCGGGCCTCTGCCTCCGGAAGGTCGGGGCTGGACGAGCGCATGTTCTCCAGCACCGTCCGGTCGGTGTCGAGGGTGTCGTGCTCCTGCGCGTAGTAGCCGAGGACGCAGCCGTGGCCGGGCAGCACCTCGCCGGTGTCGGGTGCCTCGGTGCCGGACAGCAGCTTGAGCAGCGTCGTCTTGCCGGCCCCGTTGAGGCCGAGCACGACGACCCGGGCACCCCGGTCGATTGCCAGGTCGACGTCGGTGAAGATCTCGAGCGACCCGTAGGACTTGGAGAGCTCGCGAGCCGTCAGGGGCGTCTTGCCGCACGGCTTCGGCTCTGGGAACCGGAGCTTGGCCACCCGGTCCTGCGCGCGCATCCCCTCGGTGTTCGCGAGCATCCGCTCGGCGCGCTTCGCCATGCCCTGGGCAGCTTTCGCCTTGGTGGCCTTGGCGCGCATCTTGTCGGCCTGGAGCATGAGGACGCCGGCCTGCTTCTCGGCGTTGGCCCGCTCGCGCTTGCGACGCTTCTCGTCGGTCTCGCGCTGCTGGAGGTAGGTCTTCCAGCCGACGTTGTACTGGTCCATCTCCGCGCGGTTGGCGTCGAGGTGGAAGACCTTGTTCACCACTGCGTCGAGCAGCTCGACGTCGTGGCTGATGACGATGAGGCCTCCTGTGTGCTTCTTCAGGTAGTCGCGCAGCCAGACGATGGAGTCGGCGTCCAGGTGGTTGGTCGGCTCGTCGAGCAGCAGCGTGGTGGCTCCGCTGAACAGGATGCGTGCCAGCTCGACCCGACGGCGCTGGCCACCTGAGAGGGTGCCGATCCGCTGCTCGAGGGCGCGCGTCGGGAGCCCGAGGTTGCTGCAGATGCGCGCTGCCTCGGCCTCGGCGCCGTACCCGTCCAGGGCGGTGAACCGCTCCTCGAGCTTGCCGTAGCGATCGACGACGGACGTGTCGTCGGGCTTCTCGGCCATCTCGACCTGGAGCTTCTCCATCTTGCGGACCAGCTCGTCGAGACCCCGGGCGCTGAGCACCCGGTCGCGGGCCAGGACGTCGAGGTCCCCGGTCCGCGGGTCCTGCGGGAGGTAGCCGACCTCGCCCGCCCGCGTGATCGTGCCGGCGGCCGGGAGCGTCTCACCGGCGAGGGTCTTGGTGAGGGTGGTCTTGCCGGCTCCGTTGCGGCCGACGAGCCCGATCCGGTCGCCGGGCTGGACCCGGAAGGTGACGTCCGTGAGGAGCGCGCGGGCACCCGCTCGCAGCTCTAGGGCAGTGACGGTGATCATGGGGTTCCTCTGAGGGGGACGACGACGGGCAGGCGGCCTGGTGACTACGGCGACAGCTCGGCCCGGTCAGTGCGTCATCTGCCCAGAATAGGGGACAGTCCTGTCATGGAGTTCGAAGACGGCGCGCGGCTCGACGCCTCGCAGGTCAGTGATCGGCGTGGCATGGGTGGTGGTCGCGGCATGGCGTTCGGGGGTGGCGGCCTCGGGATCGTCGGTGTCATCCTCGCGCTGATCCTCGGCGTCAACCCCTCAGACCTCACCGGGAGCGGTGGCTCTGTCCCGGACACAGGAGCCTCGAGCACGTCGGACCTCGCCCAGCGCTGCCAGACAGGCGCGGACGCGAACCGCGACGACGACTGCCGCATCGTCGGCATCGCGAACAGCGTGCAGAGCTACTGGGGCTCGTCGGTGCGCAACTACCAAGAGGCCAAGACAGTGCTGTTCACCGGGAGCACCGACACCGGGTGCGGCGCGGCCACCTCCGACGTCGGACCCTTCTACTGTCCCGCGGACGGCCTGGTCTACCTCGACCTCGGGTTCTTCGGGGACCTGCGGACCAAGTTCGGGGCGCAGGGCGGGACGTTCGCGCAGGCTTACGTCATCGCACACGAGTACGGCCACCACATCCAGGACCTGCTGGGGCAGGACGCCGGCGGATCCGTGAAGGGCGCCTCGTCCGGCAGTGTCCGGCTGGAGCTGCAGGCTGACTGCTACGCCGGAGTGTGGGCGCACAACGCGCGGCAGACCGGGTTCATCAAGCCGTTGACCCAGGCCGACATCGCCGACGGCCTCGACGCCGCGTCTGCTGTCGGTGACGACCGCATCCAGAAGGAGTTCCAGGGCCGGGTGAACCAGGAGACCTGGACCCACGGCTCCTCTGCCCAGCGCCAGAAGTGGTTCACGACCGGCTACACGTCCGGTCGCGCCGCGTCCTGCGACACCTTCAGCGGCTCCCTCTAGTCCCGGACCACCAGCCGGTAGCCGCAGTCCAGCACGTCTCGCCCCAGCAGGTCGGCGTGCCGATCGGCCCACACCCCGCTCGAGAGGTCCCGACCGAGCTGGGCGACGGCCTCCTCCACCAAGGCCTGCGGCATGAGGGCCAGGCCACTGATCGCCTGTCGGGCGGCAGGGACCAGGTAGGCCTCGGGCCGCCGCCAGTAGGCAGCGAAGAAGCCGTCCGTGCAGTCCCAGGGGATCAGGACCGGCTCGACCCGGGCCTGCGGCCACACCCCAAGCACGGCATCCAGCGCTCTCAGGTCTCGCTCCCGCTCCGCCGCTTCCGGCAGGTAGTCGGTCAGGAACCAGAAGTGCTCCGCCGTGAACGCCTGGTCCCAGGTGAGGACCACCTGGCGCCGCGACACCCGGGTGAGCTCCGCCAGGCCCTGCTCCAGGTCGCTCCAGTGATGCGTGGTGAGGATGGCCAGAGCGGCATCGAAGGCTCCGTCGCGGAACGGCAGCGCCTCGGCGACCGCCCGCACCGCGGGGGCCGTCGACCGCCGTTGGGAGAGCATCTTCCTGCTCGGTTCCACCGCCACGAGGTCCAGGTCGGGTTCGTAGGAGCCCGTCCCGGCGCCGACGTTCACCACCGTGCGGGCAGCTCCCAGGTGGTCGTGGACCTGGCGCGCGATCCGAGGGTCCGGTCGACGCAGCTCGGCGTACCCGATCCCGATCCGGTCGTAGACCGCTGTTGCCATGGCACCACGCTAGGGGCCTGGGCGGCCGCCGCCGCGGAGCCGATCCCGCTGGGCAGGACGAACCGATGCAGCGCCCGCCCAGGAGGTGAGAGCCTGTCCGGACCATGATGACCGAGGCTGCGGCCCGCCTGCGCCCGTACGCCTCGGGCCTGGCGCTCGACTGGCTGGAGCACACCCCGCAGCTGCGGCACCGGAGCATCGACGGCTCCCTGGTGTTCGTCGACATCTCCGGGTTCACCACGCTGACCGAACGACTGGCCACCAAGGGCAAGGTCGGCGCGGAGGAGATGAGCGACCTGCTCGACGGCGCCTTCGCTGCGCTGCTGCAGGAGGCGTACGCCTACGGCGGTTCGTTGGTGAAATGGGGCGGCGACGCGGTGCTGCTGCTCTTCGAGGGCCCGGAGCACGCGCTGCTGGCCTGCCGCGCGGCGCACGAGATGCGCAGCACCATGCGGCGCACCGGTCGGCTGCGGACCTCCGTCGGGGTCGTGCAGCTGCGGATGTCCGTGGGCGTGCACTCGGGCAGCTTCGACTTCTTCCTCGGCGGCACCCGTCACCACGAGCTCGTCGTGGCCGGCCCGGCGGCCACCAGGACCGCCGTCATGGAGCAGACCGCGGACGCCGGCGAGATCGTCGTCAGCCCGGAGACCGCCGCCGAGCTGCCGCCAGGCTGCCGGGGCGCAGCCAAGGGCCCCGGTCTGCTGCTGCACGCAGCCCCGAGGGTGGATCGGCGATCGCGCTGGTGGGGACCTCGCACCGACGCGTCCCTGATCGGCGCGACCCTCGACCCCGCTCTCCGCGACCACCTGCTGACGGAGGTGGGTGACAGCGAGCACCGGCAGGTCGCCGTCGGGTTCCTGGAGGTGAGCGGCCTGGACGGCCTGCTGGTCGAGCAGGGCCCGGGAACGGTGGCTGTGGAGCTGCACGCGCTGCTCACGCTCGTGCAGGAGCAGTGCTTCCACCACTCCGTCACCTTCTGGGAGACCGACATCTCACGTGACGGCTTCAAGGTGATGCTGGTGGCGGGGGCTCCACGCAGCACCGGTCACGACGAGGAGGGCCTGCTGCGCGCGGCTCGGGCAGTGCTGGACGCGCACTCCGGCCCCGTCCGGCTCCGCCTCGGCGTGAACGCCGGCCGGGTCTTCAGCGGCGGCTTCGGCCCCCCGTTCCGACGCACCTGGTCGGTGAAGGGCGATGCCGTGAACCTCGCGGCCCGGGTCATGGGCAGAGCGGAGAACGGCGAGCTGCTCGCCACCCAGGCGCTCCTCGACCGGGTCGCCAGCTCGGTGGAGGCGGTGTCGCTGCCGCCGTTCCTGGTCAAGGGCAAGGCTCATCCGGTGAACGCCGCGCTGGTCCGGTCGGCGAGCGGCCGCGGCGCCAGCGCCCCGTCGGTGCGCAGCGGCTTCCTGGGCCGGGAGCGCGAGCTGTCGCAGCTCGCGCGGTGGGCCGCCGACGCCTCCAGGGGGTCCGGTACGGCCGTGATGGTCACCGGGGACCCAGGGATGGGCAAGACCTGGCTCGTCGAGCGGGCCTGCGAGCCGCTGACCGGTGCGCGGGTGGTGGTCACCACCGCCGATCCCTACGAGGCGTGGACCCCGTACGTCGTGCTGCGCCGGTTGCTTCGGGGACTGCTGGGAGCGCGACCGAAGACCAGTGATGTCGAGGTGCTGGGCGACCTGTTCTTCCGGGTCGACGGCACCCCGCTTGCGGCCCTGCTCCCGCTCCTGGGTCCTGTTCTCGGCCTCGACCTGCCCGACACCGCGGAGACGGCCGCTGTGCAGCCCCGTTTCCGGCAGGCCCGCACGGCACGGCTGGTCGTGGACCTCGTGGCGCAGCTGGCTCTGGGCCCCCTCGTCCTCGTCGTCGACGACGTCCACAACACGGAAAGCGCCTCGGTCGAGGTGCTGGCGGCGCTGGCTCGCGCTGCGACCGACCACCCTTGGCTGCTGCTGCTCAGCGGTCGGTCCGCACCGCCCGCACTGGCCGAGCTCCCCGCTGTCGGGCAGTTGCTCGTGCCGCCGCTTCCCGACGACGCGAGCCGTGCGCTGGTGCTCGCCCGCGGCGGCGAGTCCCTGCCTCCGCACGTCGTCCGCGCCCTGGTGTCGCGGGCTGAGGGCAACCCGCTGTTCCTCGGCGAGCTGGTGGCAGCAGCGGCGTCCGGACAGGGCGAGGAGCTCCCCGCGACCCTTGAGGACCTGCTGGCCACCCAGGTCGACGCGCTGCTGCCTCAGCAGCGCCAGGTGCTGCGCGTCGCCTCGGTCCTGGGCGTCCGCTTCGACGAGCTGCTCCTGACCACCCTGCTCGACGAGCCGGTGCGCGCCGACACCTGGAGCGCTCTGCGGCGCTACGTCGTCGATGACGGAGCAGGCATCAGGCGCTTCCGGACGGGGCTGGTGCGGGACGCGGCGTACGAGGGCCTGCCGTTCCGGCGCAGGGTCGAGCTGCACGCCCTCGCCGCGACGGCGCTCGAGACACGCGTGAGCGCCGAGGACGACCTTGCCGAGGCGCTGTCGCTGCACTCGCTGGCCGCGCGGC
>JAODNB010000397.1 GCA_025464795.1 Frankiales bacterium | reverse complement strand
GGCGACCACGCGGGTCGCCTAGGAGGCGACGAGTTCGTCCTCGTCCTGCACGGGGTCGACGAGCAGGAGGCGCTCGACATCGCCGAACGGGCGAGGAAGGCGGCGGGTCGTGCGGTCCGGCTGGGGGCGACCACCGTGCTGACCTCCATGACCGTAGGGGTCGCCCTGGCGGACAGCGGCGCAGACGAGTCCGTCGTGCTGGCCGCCGCAGACCGTGCCCTGCTCAGCGCGAAGCGGCAGGGCCGCGGCCGCGTGCTCCTGGCCTAGGTATCAAGTCCTCGGCAGACGCGTCGACCCCTTGTAGGTGGACAGGTTGACGACGAAGCTGATCGGCATGAGCACCGGCGTGTGCGCGGCGTGCGGCCACACGTCGCAGTTGGAGGTCGTGGAGTCCCGCCGCCGGCGCGGCGTGACCGACCTGCTCGACCGCACGTTCCACGAGTCTGTCCTGCGGACCGCTCACTGCCGCGGCTGTCTCACTACGTACCCCATCCGGATCAGCGACGACACAGCCCGCAAGGCGGGAAGGCGACGCACCCGGTACACCGGACGCGACTGGGACTACTCGCAGGTCGCTTAGGTCGCTGGGCTTCCCGGCTCGTCGTTCCGTTCCCACCACGAGTCGGTCGTGGTGGGAGTCGTGGCCTTGCTGAAGTAGTCGACCTGGGCGGGCGGCTCCGCGGGCGCCACCACCGGTGCCGACGGGAAGGCGGGAGACTCCGGCGAGGGCGCGGCCGTTGCCGCCGGCGTCGGCGCCGGCTCGGTGGCTGCGGGGGGTGTCTGCTCCCGCTGCGCGGCCGGCGGCTCGGGGCGGGACGCCGGGGCCCGGACCGCTTCGAGGTGGGCCCGGATGCCGGGCTCGTTCGGAGTTGCCGCACCCCGGGCATGGGCGACGTGGGAGTCGATCGGCGTCAGCCGTCCCGCAGTGGCGCTCGGCTTGTAGCTGTAGCCGTAGCCGTAGCCGTAGCTGTAGGCGTCCGGGCCGCGGGTCGGCACCATGTTGAGAACGCCACCGAGCAGCGTGGCCCCGACCGCGTTGACGGTGGCAACCGCACGGGCCACCTGCTCGCGCCGGGTCTGGTTGCTCCGGATGAGCATGACCAGGCCGCTGGTCAGCGTTCCGAGGACTGCGGCGTCCGTGACGGGCAGCAGAGGGGGAGCGTCGATGAGCACTATGTCCGCGCGGCCTTCGAGCTGCCGCAGCAGGTCCTGCATGCCCTGGCTGCCGAGGAGCTCTGACGGGTTGGGCGGCAGCGGGCCACTCGCGAGGACCTGCAGCGCACCGTCGCCCCAGGGCTGGAGCGCGTCCTCGAGCGACGTACGGCCCAGCAGCACGCTGGTCAGGCCGACCGCGCCCTCCATGCCCATGTAGTCGGCGATGCGCGGGCGGCGAAGGTCGCCCTCGACGAGCACGACCTGCAGTCCAGCCTGCGCGAGCGTGATCGCCAGGTTGCAGGTCGTCGTCGACTTGCCCTCACCCGGGACGGAGCTGGTGATGACGACCGAGCGCAACGGGTGCTCGATGTCCACGAACTGCAGGTTGGTGCGCAGCTGCCGGAAGGCCTCGGCGCGGACGGAGCTGGGTGCGTGGACGACCACCAGCGGCTTCTTGGAAGCATCGGCGTCGTAGGAGATCGCACCGAGCACCGGGGCACCGACGAGCTCTTGAGCGTGATCCGGTCCCTTGACGCTCGTGTCGAGCGTCTCGCGAAGCACGGCACCGCCGACGCCGACAGCCAGCCCTACCAGCAGGCCGAGGGCCAGGTTCAGCTTGGGCCGCGGCGAGGTGGGGACGGTGGGGAGCTCGGCGCTCTGCGACACCTTGACGCTGATGGGAGACGTCCCCCCGGCGCGGGGCTTCTCGAGCTGGTCCACGAGCCCGGGGAACACGGTGCCCACGGAGTTGGCGATGGCCATGGCTCGCGCGGGATCGGAATCCTTGACGGAGACGTTGATGAGCACGGTGTCGAGGGGGGCGCTGGCTGCGACCTTGCTCGCGATCGTCCCGGCCGACTCATCGAGCCCGAGGTCGGCCTTGACGAGGGAACCTGTGCGGATGCTCGTGATCACGCTGACGTAGGACTTGACCCGCTGCTGGGAGAACTGGCTGTTGCTGACCAGGCCGTTGGCACCATCACCCCCGCTGCCCGACTCCGGCACGGAGACGAACAGCTGGGACTTGGCCGTGTAGATCTTGGTGGACGACAAGGTGACACCTATCGCCGCGGTGAGCGCCACGAGCGCGCACACCACGATGAGCCTCCAGCGACGACGAAGCAGCCGCACGTAGTCCCGAAGATCCATCTGCTCGCTCTCGTCAGTCGTCCGCTGAGTCGTCCACTGAGCTGTGCCCCCAGACGTCGCCCTACCCCATTGTGCCTGACGGCACCCGCTGAGGTCGCCTGGCCGCCCTCCGGCAGTGCAGTTCCGCCCATCGTGGCGCATCATGAGCTGGTGGACCTTGGACGCGTGCTCCGACCCCGGCGAGCAGGGGCCGACTACCAACGAGCGCTTCGGGACATCCTGGGTGACCCGGGCAGTCGCCCGGTGGACGCGCTGGCGTTGGTCTGGGGTCACAAGATGGCCTGGACCGCCACCGCCGGAAACCACCTCGACGAGGGAAAGCTCCTGTCACAGGCAGCGGCCCGTTACCACGTCCCCCTTTCGGTCGTCCTGGACGAGCGCGCCCAACAGCAGTCAGCACCGCCGGTCGTCCCCGCGAGGCGACCAGGAAGTGTCGTCGAGCCCAAGGTGCCACGGTCCTTCGACCGGCCGGCGTGACTACCGCCCCACCACCCGGTGGGGCACCCGGATGTCGAGTACGTCCGACTGGACGAGCGGCTGCTGCCGGTACGTCAGCTCGCCCTTGGGCTCCGAGATGAGCACGGTGACGACCACGTCCTTGGCACGTGGGAGCTCGAGCGTCAGCGTGCCCATGCGGTGCCCGTGGTCGCGGTCGAGGGAGATCAGCTGGGGCTTGCCATCCACGAGCACCCTTCTCACCTCACTGCTCAGGGCCGCGTAGACGCTGAACCCGACGCGAGCCTGGCCGTAGGGCACCGGAGGGGTCGGCTGATCGGAGCGAACCGACATGTAGGGAGGCAGTCCGAGCGGCGCGACGTTGCGCAGGGTCGTCGTCACCCGGAGCAAGCCGTGTCCGTCTCGGACGACCGCGACCGAGCGGCGCACGTAGAAGTCCAGCTTGTTCCCACCGAAGTTCTGGGTGAGCACGCTCAGGTACGGGACGTCCTGGGTCGGCAGGGAGCCGCCGACGAGGCTCCCGGCGAGATGTGCCTGCTCGGCGGCGTGCGCCGACCACAGCGCCAGGTGCCCGGAGCTCCCCGCGCGCGCGAAGGCCTGAAGGGTGCCGACGGAGCTGTCGGCGGCGAGCACCTTGTGGAAGAGGTCCGCCGCGAGCGTGCCCAGCAGGGTCTTGCGCTTCGCGTTGTCGGTGTAACGGACGTACTCCTCGTGCCCCACGAAGTCGATGACCGAGTCCGCCGACACTGACGTGCCGTCGGTCAGCCGTACGGGCCCGGTGGCCTTGAGCAGCTCGCTCATGACGAGCGGGTCCAAGCCGATCACGCCGTCGATCGTCTGATGGCTCTGCGCGGTCCACTGGCCCGCGAGGTTGCGGGCCGCGTCCGGCCAGTGCGGCGTCAGGTTGGCGTCGTACCAGGCCTGCGTCGAGCCCTCGTCCGTCCAGGTGGCCGCGGCTGATGGATCCGAGGGCACGGGCTTCGAGGGCAGGGCGAGCTCCGCGTCGGTGCCGGTGTGCTCGAGCGAGATGACTCCCCTGTCGGCCTTGATGAGGGCGAAGGCCCCCACCAGCCCACCTGTGGCCCTGGCCTCTGCGTTGTTCTGGACGGCCACGTAGTAGGTCCGCGGGCCCGACTCACCCAGCATGCTCGGCGCGACCGCGAGCGCGGTCCGCGCAGACCGCAGCGCCCCGGCGAGCGCGACGACCTTCGTGCGTCCCTCATCGACCTTGCTGCTCACCGGTCCTAGCAAGAACCCGTCATGCGGCGCGAGCAGAGCCTGCGCGCGGTCGCCGGCGGCAGCAGCCCTGTCGACGCGTGCCTTCAGGTGCGCGAGGACGGCGAGGTCGACCTTGCCGTTGCGGATCGGCTTGCTGCTGCGGACGAGGTCGAGCGCAGCGACGGCCTCCGGGAGAGCTCGGTCGCCGAGCACTTGAGCGGCGAGGGCAGTACGGCGCACCGCCCGGAAGTTGCCGCCCAGCAAGGGCACGTGCTCGGTCAGCGCCCACGCAAGGCCCTGAGTACGGCCTGCCGCGCGATCGATCCGGCTCCTCAGGGCGGGCAACGACGCCTCGGCCCTGACGGAGTCCCCACCGGTGAGCTGCTGCTGAACGCTGCTCGCGAGCGACTGCGCGGCTGTCAGGTCGTTCCGTACCTGCAGTCCGCGGAAACCAGCCCACCCGAGAACGACCAGCGCGAGGAGGACAGTTCCCAGCAGGACAAGACGGGGGTGACGCACTTCTGGAGCCTACGGGAGCGGCCGACGCAGGCGTGAAGAGGTAAACCCGCACCCCGGCCATGCCGATCAGAGCGTGTGCACACGACTGCAATCTGCGAGCAACACCGACGCGGTTCGGGCGCAAAAAGGACAGGTCTTGGTAACCCGGAGTCACACGACAGGGCGGCCGATGTGCCATAGTTTTGTCTCAAAGCTCTACAACGCGCGGCGAGAGTCGTCCTGTATGGCTCCTGACCGACCAACCGCGTCGCAGTTACTACTTGCGCCCGCTACCTGGGAGACCCGCCTCATGGCACACACCACCACCAGACTGCTGTCCACGCTGGCGGTCGCCGGTCTTGCGACTCTCGCGGTCGCGCCGACGGCAGTAGCCGCTCCCCCCGGACCGGGCTGCAAGCCCGTCAAGGGCAAGCCGGCCTACCCTCCGGGCCAGTGCAAGAAGGCTGCTATCAGTGACAGCAGCGCGACCCCCGGCGAGAAGATGACCGCGTACAGCGGCGAGGGAGAGTTCACGCCCGGCTCGTCGGTCAAGGCAGAGGGGCACTCCACAGTCTTCTCCCTCGGCACCGTCACGGCGGACTCCGCAGGTGCGGCCACCGTGACCTTCACGCTTCCGAGCAGCATCGCCAACGGCTCGCACGCGATCGTGTTCTCCGGGAACGCCCTTGGCGCGCCCAACTCCGTCTCGGTCGGCTTCTCCGTCAGCGGAACCAGCGCTGCCGGCGGCGGCCTCCCCTTCACCGGCTTCGAGCTCGGTGCGGCCTCGCTGCTCGGCGCGGGCCTGCTCGGTGCCGGCACTCTGGCGATCGTCTCCGGCCGCAAGCGCAAGGACAGCCTGAACGCCGCCTGATCCTCTCAGCAGTGCAGAACGGCCCGGCAGCAGCCGGGCCGTTCTGCGTTTCAGTCCCGGTCCCGGACCGACCGCGCGGATAGGCTTGCTAGGTGCAACCAGTCGAGGGCCGCTGTGACCGCTGCGGGCAGCCGGCAGATCACCTGTTCCCCGGGCCGACGTCCGGTGGGCGGGTCTGCAGCCGGTGCTACGAGTCCCTGCGGCTGCACCAGCAGGGCGTACTGCTCAACAAGGTCGGCCTGCTCGCGATCGTCCTCGGTGCGGGCCTGCTGATCGCCATCGCTCTCCTGCTCCTGACCGCCTGAGCACCGGCAGGCATCAGCCGAGGGCGGCCGCGAGCTGGGTGACGACGGAAGTCCGATCCGCGGCGGTCAACCCAGCTGACGCGGCCCCCGCGCGCCAGCGCAGGTCGACCGGGTCCAGGAACGTGACCTTCGCCGCCTGCGCCGCCGTCTTCACCGCAGCGCTGCTCTTGCGGTCCGAGGAGCTGAAGGGGCCGATCACGATGACGCGGGCCTGCGGCCACCGCGCCGTGACGGCGGAGATCGCTGCCGTCGTCCGCATGGTGGTCTTGGAGCCGGCGAGCACCTCGAGGACCACCGCACTCGGCGCCCCAGTGACCGCGTTCAGAGCCGCGGGCGCGAGCACGTCCTGCTCGGCCGTCGCCACGGACACCACATGGAACCCCGTCGCGCGCGACAGCGAGCCCGTCATCGTCGCCAGGTCGACGCCCGCGACCACCACCGTGGAGCCGGAGGCGGCGGCCGTCGGCGTGCCCGTGGCAGCGGACGACGGCGTGGACGTGGCCGCGTCGGTCACCGAGGCGACGGACGTCGCCGTGGGCCCGCCGGTGTCCCTGACAGCCATGACGGCCCCCGCCACGACGAGGACCCCGAACGCGGCCAGCGCCACGTCCCCAGCAACCCGCGACACAGCTCTCACAGGCGCAGACTAGGACCCGCCGGCGCTGCGTACGGGGAGGTGGGGGCTAGTACGCGCCCGCGCTGCGCACGACGGCCAGCAGCGTCTTCGCGAGCACCGCCATGTCGAGGCCGAGCGACCAGTTCTCGACGTACTGCAGGTCCAGTCGCACCGCGTCCTCCCAGGACAGGTCACTGCGCCCGCTGACCTGCCACAGACCCGTGATGCCTGGCTTCACCAGCAGGCGGCGGTGCGCGTGGCCCTCGTACTTCTCCACCTCGGTCGGCAGCGGCGGGCGGGGCCCGACCATGCTCATCTGGCCGGCGAGCACGTTGATCAGCTGAGGCAGCTCATCGAGCGACCACTTGCGCAGGAAACGGCCGAGCGGGGTCACCCGCGGGTCGTCCTTCAGCTTGAACAGGACCCCGCCCCGGACCTCGTTGCGGTCCAGGAGCTCTTGCAACCGCTGCTCGGCGTCCACCTGCATCGTCCGCAGCTTCAGGAGCGAGAACAGCTGCCCGTCCCGTCCCACCCGCGTCTGCCGGAACAGCATCGGTCCGCGGCTGGTGACCTTCACGGCGATCATGGCGGCGAGCAGCACCGGCGACAGGAGCACGAGCAGCAGCAGGGAGGTGCTCCGGTCGAAGATCATCTTAACGACCTTGCGGGCGCCGTCGAGCTCGGGCTCGTCGACATGCAGGAGGGGCACGCCGGCGACCGGGCGGATGCTGATGCGGTTTCCGGCCACGTTGAGCAGCGCCGGCGCGACCAGCAGGTCGATCCCGGTGCCCTCGAGGTCGTAGGACAGCCGGCGGAGCGACTCCCCCGTCAGCTCGGGGGAACCCGCGACGGCAACGGTGTCGACCCCGAGCTCCTTCACCACCTGGCGCACGTCGCCGAGCCCGCCGACGACGTGCACCGCCTCGGCGTCGCCGTGGGGCGTCCCGCTGACGCAGGCGCCGACGACGCGGAAGCCGTGCCGCAAGTCGTTCTCGAGCTGAGTCACGAGCTCGTGGACCGTGCTGTAGTTCCCTACCACCAGGACCCGGTGGTAGGAGCGGCCGTGCTCGCGGGTGCGCGCGAGCCGGACCCGCATGAGCCATCGGCCCAGGAACAGACCGGCGAGCCCCAGAGGCAGGAACAGGAGCACGAAGCCACGAGCTACGTCGGTCTTGGTCGCGAAAGCGAGGAACCCCAGGAGCCCGAACAGGCGCAGGGAGGCGCTCCCCACGCGCTTGTACTCATCAGGGCCTTCGGCGA
>JAODNB010000087.1 GCA_025464795.1 Frankiales bacterium | reverse complement strand
ACCTTCGCCACCACGAGCTGCTGGAAGGACAGGACGTTCGCCTTGGGAGGCACCGCCCGCGGGTCTTCCAGCAGGACGGCATGGACCTTGACCGCGGCCTGCCTCGCGGCAGCGTCGGCCAGAGCTCCATGCGTGCGGGCGTGGACGCGCGCCGCCGTGGCGAACCCGGCCGCAGCTGCGCAGACGAGCGTGGCGGCGAGGACGAGTGCCCTGGACCGCTGCGACCGGCACAGCACGACGGCACTGACGACCAGCAGGGCAAGGCCACCCAGGCCGAGCACGGCGGGCGGCAGCAACCGGCCCTGCCACGCGGTGATCCACGCCGCTGCGGCCGGCAGGCCGAGTCGCAGGTCCGGGGTCTCGGTCACACTCGGACCTTCGCCTTCAGGCTCGCGTACTTCGACTCGCCGATGCCGCCGACCTCCCTCAGCTGGTCGATGCTCGCGAAGCGGCCGTGCTCGGTGCGCCACGACACGATCTTGTCCGCGAGCACCGGCCCGATCCCGGGCAGCGCATCGAGCTCAGCAGGAGTTGCGGTGTTGAGGTCGAGCAGGCCGCCCACCGTGCCCGACGGACCGGCGCCCTGCGCGCCGACCAGCACCTGCTCCCCGTCCGCGACCTTGCGGGCGAGGTTCAGGGAGGCCGTCGGCGTTCCTGGCAGCACTCCGCCGGCCGCTCTCAGCGCGTCGTCAACCCGCGCACCTGCAGCCAGGCGGACCAGCCCCGGGTGCCGGACCTTGCCGGCGACGTCCACCACCAGCTCCGGTCCGCTGCTCGACGCGACCGAGCCCACGACCGCCGGCGCGGCCACGGACTGCTCGGTCGGGCGGCCCTTGAGCACGAAGTACGCCGCGACCGTCGCAGCAAGGAGGCCGACGAGCCCGAGCGCCAGGACGCCCTGCCGACCGGGGTCGAACCGCCCGGACCGAAGCAGGGCCCGCACCGTCTCAGGGGGCGCCGGTGCCTCCGAGGTCTCCGGGACCCAGGGAGGCGGCTCCGGCAGGTCCTGAGGGCTCTCGGGGAGGCGCACCTCGCCTGAGCTCTCGGCCGCTCCCGCGGAAACGTCGTCACGCAGGTCCTGGGAGGCGGCGGAGCCGGGCGCAGCCGGCACCCAGCCCTGGTCGGCTCCGAGCAGCGAGAGCACCCGCGCGGCGGCGTCCGGACCCGAGGCGCGGTTGCTCGACCGGGGGTGCAGGGACACCCGTCGAACGCTAGGAACAGACGCCCGGAGCAGGTGCGGGCTACCGCGATCTGTGGATCGCCGGACCCGCTGTGGACGGCGTCAGGTGGGCTGGGGACGCAACCGCTTGCGGAAGTTCGACCTGTGCCTGGCGACGATGATCACCGTGATGAGCGCTGCCCACCAGATGTCCTGCATGGCGGCCACCGACGTCACGACGACAGCCACCGCTGCCGCTACGGAGGCGAGCGCGATCCAGCGCGCGACCGCGAGCACCACGATCCAGGTGGCGAGGACGACGACCAACCAGAGCGGGTGCGAGCCGAGGATGGCACCCGCGGCGGTCGCGACGCCCTTCCCGCCGCGCCCGCGGAGATATGGGGAGGTCACGTGCCCGATCACCGCAGCGAGCCCCGCGAGCAGCCCGGCGCGATGGTCGGCTGCCCCGAAGGCGAACGCAGGTACGGCGCCCTTGGCCACGTCGAGCAGCGCCACGAACACGCCCGTCTTGCGCCCGAGAGCACGCCCGGCGTTCGACGCACCGGGGTTGCCGGAACCGATCGCTCGCAGGTCCACGCCCCGTGCCCGGGCGATGAGGGTCGCCGGCGAGACCGACCCGATGAGGTAGCCCGAGAGCACCGCCAGTATCAGCGTCGCCATACCGCCACCGCGAGCAGGCCCGGACCCACGTGGGCACCCACGACGGCCCCGACCTCGGACAGGTAGAGGGACTGAAGGCCTGGGAGCGCGGCGCGCAGCTCCTCGGCGAGGGTGGCGGCGCGAGCCGGCGCGGCCAGGTGGTGCACGGCGATGTCGACCGGGTGCTCACCGGCGCACTGGACGACCAGCTCCTCCAGGCGGAGCAGGGCCTTGGAGAAGGTGCGCACCTTCTCGAGGAGCACGATCTCGCCGTTGTCGTCCACGATGAGCAGCGGCTTCACCGCGAGTGCCGTGCCGAACAGGGCCGAGGTGGCCGAGACCCGGCCTCCTCGACGGAGGTGCTCGAGGGTGTCGACGTAGAAGAAGGACTTCGTGTTGGCGACGGCCTCGATCGCAGCCGCCTCGACGCACCCGAGATCGGCGCCCCCCGCTGCGGCTGAAGCGGCCGCGATCACGGGGAAGCCCAGCCCCATCGCGACGGAACGGCTGTCGACGACCCGCACCTCGATGCCGTCTTCGAGGACGTGCTGCGCCGCAAGACGTGCGGAGTCTGCCGTCCCCGACAGGTGCGAGGACAGGTGCACCGACACGATCGCCCGCGCCCCTGTGGCCCGGTAGGCCTGCGCGAGCTGCCCCGGCGTCGGACGCGACGTGGTCACCTGGACGCGCCGTTCCCGCAGCGCAGCGGCGACGTCCGCCGGCGAGACGTCAGTGGTCTCCCGACCGGACCGACCACCCAGGACGACGTGGAGCGGGACGACGGAGACGTCGTACTTGTCAGCGACGCCCTCGGGCAGGTAGGCGGTCGAGTCGGTGACGACAGCGACGCGGTCCATGGCCGCAGGCTATCCCGGGACGATGTTGACCAGCTTGGGCGCGCGGACGATGACGTTCCGCGGCTCCACCCCACCCAGGTCGACCTTGGGCGACGCCAGTGCCAGAGCGCGCAGCTCGTCCTCGGAGATGCCCGGGGGCACCTCCAGCTTGTCCTTCAGCTTGCCGGCGACCTGCACGATGCAGGTCACGGTGTCGTCGATCAGCAGAGCGGGATCGACTGTCGGCCAGGTCGAGTCGTGCACGGAGTCGCCCGCGCGGACGTCGTGACCCAGGCGGGACCAGACCTCCTCGGCGGTGTACGGCGCGTAGCAGCTCAGCATGATCGCCAGCGCGTGCATGCCGTCACGCAGGGACGCCGCCCCCGTGCCCGCGTCTGCGGCCCGACGCAGCGTCGTCGTCAGCTCGTGGAAGCGCGCGATGACGACGTTCAACCGGTGCGCCTCGATCAGCCGGGTGACCTCGTCGACCGCCTTCGCGACGGCCTTGTCGACAGCAGCATCTCGATCAGAGCCGGCCATGCCGGCGATGTCCGTGGCGACGCGCACCACGCGCGCCAGCCACTTCAGGGTGCTTCCCGGCGAGACGTCGGCCCAGTCGATGTCCTCTTCCGGCGGGCCGGCGAACACGATCGTGATGCGGATCGCGTCGACTCCGAAAGAGGCCAGCTGACCACCCAGGTCGACTCCGTTGCCCAGCGACTTGCTCATCGCCTTGCCCTGGTTGATGACCTGGCCCTGGTTCATCAGGCTGGTGAACGGCTCGACGAAGTCGACCATCCCCATGTCGTGCAGGACCTTCGTGAAGAAGCGGCTGTACAGCAGGTGCAGGATCGCGTGCTCGACGCCGCCGACGTACTGGTCGACGGGCATCCACTCGCGCACGGCGTCGGGGTCGAACGGACCGGCCGTGTAGTCGGGCGAGCAGTACCGCAGGTAGTACCAGCTCGAGTCGACGAAGGTGTCCATCGTGTCGGTGTCGCGCCTACCGGGGCCGCCGCAGGAAGGGCAGGGCACGTTGACCCACGCCTCGTTGGAGGCCAGGGGTGACTGACCCTTGGGCTGCAGATCGGCACCCTTCATGTCCGACGGCAACCGCACAGGCAGCTGGTCGTCGGGAACGGGGACCTCACCGCAGGACTCGCAGTGCACGATCGGGATGGGGGCGCCCCAGAAGCGCTGGCGCGACAGCAGCCAGTCGCGCAGCCGGTAGTTGATCGCCTTGGACCCGGTCGACCTCTCAGCCAGGATCTCGATCGCGCGCTCGATGGCGTCGGCCTTGCGCAGCCCGTCCAGCGGACCGCTGTTGACCAGTGCCCCGTCGCCGGCCGTGGCGACGCCGGTGACCGCAGGGTCCTCGTCACCGGTGTCGACGACCACCCGGACGGGCAGGTCGAAGGCCCGGGCGAAGTCCAGGTCGCGCTGGTCGTGCGCGGGCACAGCCATGATCGCGCCGGTGCCGTAGTCAGCCAGCACGTAGTCGGCTGCGAAGACGGGCAGCTCCTCGCCGTTCAGTGGGTTCACCGCCGTGACCCCCAGCGGGACGCCGGTCTTCGGTCGCTCCGAGGACTGGCGGTCGATGTCGCTCAGCTTCCGGGTCTCCGCCCGGTAGGCCTCGAAGGCCGCCCGCGCGGAGGGTGCGCACAGCTCGTCCGCCAGGGCGGCATCGGCGGCGACCACGAAGAAGGTCGCGCCGTACAGGGTGTCAGGTCGGGTGGTGAAGACCGTGACGGCGCGCGAGCCGATGGTGAAGTCGACGTGCGCGCCGACGGACCGGCCGATCCAGTTCTTCTGCATCAGCAGCACGCGCTCGGGCCACTTGCCCTCCAGCTGCTGCATGTCGTCCAGCAGCCGGTCGGCGTAGTCGGTGATCTTGAAGTACCACTGGGTCAGCTCGCGCTTGGTGACCTCGGCCCCGCAGCGCTCGCACTTGCCGGCGACGACCTGCTCGTTGGCCAGCACGGTCTGGTCGTTCGGGCACCAGTTCACGGCGGAGTTCTTGCGGTAGGCCAGCCCGCGCTCGCGGAACCTCAGGAACAGCCACTGCGTCCAGCGGTAGTACTCGGGGTCGGAGGTGTGCAGCCGGGTCGACCAGTCGAAGCTGATCGCGTAGCGCCGGAAGGACTCGGCCTGCACGTCGATGTTGGCGTAGGTCCACTCCGCCGGGTGCTCCCCGCGCTTGATGGCCGCGTTCTCAGCGGGCAGGCCGAACGAGTCCCAGCCCGCGGGATGCAGCACGTCGTAGCCCTGGCGCATCCAGAAGCGGGCCACGATGTCGGCGATGGCCCAGGCCTCGGCGTGACCCATGTGCAGGTCGCCGCTGGGGTACGGGAACATGTCCAGCACGTAGCGCTTCTCGGCCTCCGGCCGCCGGCCGGCGCGGTTGAGGTCGAGCTCGTTCCACACCGGCAGCCAGGTGTCCTGCGCCGCGTGCGGGTCGTAGCTCTCGTGCTCCTCGAACATGATCGTTCCCCTTCTGGATTCCGCCCAGGACTGACCGCAAGCCGCGCAAATAAAAGAAGCCCCCGTGGTCACGAGGGCGCCGCACTGGAGTCTGGAGACTCAGCGCGGCTCGGGAAGGAGCAGTGACCGGTGCATGGGGTGATCCTACGACGGGTGGGCAAGCACCTATCCTCAGGGGCGTGACGGCGGAGCTGGAAGACGTGCAGGAGCGCGCCTCCGAGGAGCACTCCCCCTGGCGACTGGCCGGACCCGAGACCCGCAAGCGACGACGACGGCTGCTGCTGCTCGTGGTCATCGCCTTCAGCGTCTCCGTGGCTCTCACGGGGTTCCCCACCGGGCGCGAGGTGCTCACGTTCTGGATCCTCGCGACGCTGCTGGCGTCCGTCGGTGGCGACCTCAGGGTCTGGCGTCGCGCGGTCGTGCGCGACTGGCTTCCGCTGCTCGCGGTGCTGTTCGCCTACGACCTGCTGCGCGGTGTCGC
>JAODNB010000395.1 GCA_025464795.1 Frankiales bacterium | reverse complement strand
GCGGGCATGCGTGCTCTCGGCCAGAAGCACCCTCGCCTCATCCCGCTGCTGGCGACCCGCGCGCTGCCGCTCGCCGATGCGAAGGCCGCCATCCCGTTCGAGGCGGGGCTCGCCGCGTTCTGCCGTGACGGCTACCCCCTCGGGGAGGCCTACGCGGCGATCCAGTCGGTCACGCTGTCGCTGCTCGCCATGACACAGCTGGAGGCGACCTCCCGGCTCGGGGGAGACGAGGGCAACGAGAGCTCGGGCATCGAGGACCTCCGTGCGGACGACTTCCCGCTGCTCCGGCAGGTGCTCGAGCAGCCGGTGGGACTGGACGACTTCTGGAGCCTGCTCACCGACGCGCTGGTGAAGGGCCTGGCCAGGGGTTGACAGACTTACAACGTAAGTCCTACCTTACGCTGTATGACGCTGCAGCAGAAGTTGACGGAGCTCGCCCAGAAGTACGAGGTGCCTGGTGCCGTGGCAGGGGTGCTCTCCGGGGACACCACTGACGTCGCGGTCTACGGCGTCACCAACCTCGACCACCCGCTCCCGGTCGACGAGAGCACGCTGTTCCAGTTCGGCTCCACCGGCAAGACCTTCACGGCCACGGCCCTCATGGTCCTGGTGGAGCAGGGCCTGGTGGACCTCAACGCACCGGTCCGCACCTACGTCCCCGAGCTGGCTCTCAAGGACGAGGACGTCGCGGCGAAGGTCACGGTCCTTCAGCTGCTGAACCACACGGCCGGCTGGACCGGGGACTCGATCGCCGACACCGGCGACGGCGACGACTGCGTGGCGCGCTACGTCGCGAGCATGGTCGACTTCGACCAGGTCAGCCCGCTCGGCTCGCAGGTCTCCTACAACAACGCGTCGCTGATCCTGGCGGGGCACGTCATCGCAAAGGTGACAGGCAAGACGTACGAGCAGGCTGTTCGGGACCTGGTCCTCGAGCCGATGGGCCTGAACGCTACGTACGGCTTCGGCAAGGAGATCATGCAGCTGCGCTTCTCGTCGGGGCACGTGAAGCCCGAGGGCGGCGAGGTCGCGGTCTCCAAGCCGTGGGGCCTGCCGCGCTCCGGGGCGGCAGCGGGCGGCTGGACCGCCACCATCGGGGACCAGCTCGCCTGGGCCCGCTTCCACCTCGGCCTCAGCGAGCACAAGGTCATCAGCGACGAGAGCCGCCTGCTCATGCAGCAGCCGACGTTCGCGATGCCGGGCAGCGCCCTCGGCGACGCCGTGGGCATCTCATGGCTGCTCGAGGACCTCGGGGGAGTCCTGCAGGTCGGGCACGGCGGCTCGACCATCGGGCAGCTGTCGGAGTTCGCCATGGTGCCGGAGAAGCAGTTCGCGTTCGTCTGCATGACCAACCTCGCGCCGGGCGGTGCGGAGCTCTACCGCGACCTGAAGGCGTGGGCGCTCGAGGAGTACGCCGGCATCACCACCGCCGAGCCGGAGCTCGCGGAGCTGAGCCCGGAGGAGCTCGCCGCCTTCGAGGGCACGTATGACACCTCCGTCGCGAACGCCGTCCTTGAGGCCCGCGACGGCCTGCTCGTCGCCACCGTCACGATCACCGACCTGACGCTCATGGCGGAGGGGGACAAACCCGTACAGCCTGAGATCGCGCTGGCACTCGTCGTCGGAGCGGGCGATCGCTACGTCGTTGCCGACGGCGAGGCCAAGGGGATGCGCGGCTACTTCTTCCGCGGGGATGACGGCGCTGTCGCCGGGGTGAACTTCAGCGGCCGCGACATGACGAAGCGGTAGGTCAGAGCTCGAGCAGGACCTGCTCGACCACCTCGGTCAGCGCCGGGTGGAGGTAGATCACGTCGTGCGCCAGCTGATCCACCGTCTGTCCGAGGAACATCGCCTGGACGAGGGGCTGAAGGAGCACAGCGGCCATCGGCCCGATGATGTGCGCACCCAGGATCAGCCTCGTCGCAGGGTCGGCGATCACCTTGGCGAAGCTGGTCGTGTCCTCCAGTCCCCACCCGAAGGCCGTCTCGGAGTACGGGCGGGTGGCCACGACGTGGTCCAGTCCCTGGGCGACGGCCTGCTCCTCGGTGATCCCGACGCTGCCGATCTGCGGATCGGTGAAGACCGCGTGCGGAGCGAGCCGGCTCGCTAGGGCCTTCGGTGAGGAGGGATGCGCGATGTTGTGCGCGACGAGCCGTGCCTCTGCGTTGGCCATGTGCTTGAGCTGGAAGTGGTTCGAGGCGTCGCCGAGCGACCACACGCCCTCCACGTTCGTGCGCTGGTGCTCGTCGACGACCAGGTGCCCGTGCGCGTCCACCTCGAGGCCACCGGCCGCGGCGTCCAGCAGGTCGGTGTTCGGTGTCCGGCCGGTCGCGAGCAGCAGCACCTCCGCCTCCAGCACCGTGCCGTCGGCCAGGGTCACGGCGACACCTCGTCGGCCGGTGGCGACCGAGGCGACCGTTGCGGACAGGTGGAGGTCGAACCGCTCCTGCGACAGCGTCGTGAACCGCCGACCGATCTCGGCGTCCTCCGCCATGAGGAGCCTCGGCCCCCGCTGCACGATGCTCACCCGCGTGCCGAAGGACTGGAAGACGTGGCCCATCTCCGCGGCGATGAAGCCACCCCCGACGACCACCATCGACTCCGGCAGCTGCGGGATCCGCATGATGGTGTCGGAGGTGTAGGTGCGGTCCCGGACCTCGGACAGCCCAGGGATGTCGGGGATGACGGGTCGCGCACCGGCGGCAACGACGATGGTCTCCGCGGTCACGGTCTCGTCGCCGACCTGCAGCACCTTCGGTGCGGTGAAGCGTGCCGCCTCCGTGTAGACGTCGATGCCAAGGGACCGGCGGTAGGCGACACCACCGTCGTGCAGGGGGTCGATGCGGCCGAAGACGCGGGACTGGATGGCCGGCCAGTCGACCTTCGTCAGCGCGGCGTGGACACCGAGCCGCTGTGCCTCGATCACACCGCGCGCCGCGTCGGCTGCCAGCACGAGCATCTTGGAGGGGATGCAGCCGCAGTTGAGGCAGGTGCCGCCGAAGCGACCGGGCTCGATGATCGCGGACCTCATCGCGGTCAGCTCCGGCGTGAAGACCATGTTGCCGCTGCCTGCACCGACGACGACCAGGTCGTAGCTCTTCATCGCCGCACCCTGGCACACCCGGGCTCCGACGAGACACTCGCCCGCGACACGGGCTGGTGTCTCGCCCTGGCCGAACACAGTGGCGTTGCCGTGAGCGTGCGGGACCTGGCGTGGTCGTGCTACCGCGAGACACCGAGCGGACGTGTCTCGTCAGAGCCCTCTACAGCAGCTGCTGCCGGGAGACGAGCAGCCCTTCGATGACCTCCGGCAGCGGATCCACGCCGATGCCGGGCGCGGTGGGGACGGTGATGTGGCCGTCCTCCAGGACGAACGGCGGCGTGAGGTCCTGGCTGTAGTAGCGGTTCGACGCGCTGATGTCGCCGGGCAGCGTGAAGCCCGGCAGCGAGGCGAGAGCTGCGTTGGCGGCTCGACCGATCCCGGTCTCGAGCATGCCGCCGCACCAGACCGGGATCCCGTTCGCCTGGGCCACATCATGGATGCGACGGGACTCGAGGTATCCACCGACCCGGCCCGGCTTGACGTTGATGACGGAGCAGGCCCCCATCGCGATGGCGTCGGCCGCGACCTTGGCGGACACGATCGACTCGTCGAGGCAGATGGGCGTCTTCAGCAGCTTCGACAGCTCGGCGTGCCCGCGCAGGTCCTCCTCGTCCATCGGCTGCTCGTGGAAGAGCAGGTCGAAGGGGTCGAGCGCGGCCAGCAGCTTCCAGTCCCCGAGCGTGTACGCCGTGTTCGGGTCCGTCTGGAGCAGGATGTCGCCGAAGCGCTCGCGCACCGCCTTGACGGGCTCGTAGTCCCACCCGGGCTGGATCTTCAGCTTGATGCGGACGTAGCCCTCGGCCAGGTAGCCCTCCACGGTCGAGAGGAGCTCCGGGACCGAGTCCATGATGCCGACGGAGACTCCCGCCGGGACGCGGTCCACGACGCCGCCGAGATGGGTCGCGAACGACGTCGAAGCGGTCCGCAGCTCGGCGTCCAGGACGGCCGTCTCGATGGCGGCCTTGGCCATGCGGTGGCCCTTGACCGTGTGCAGGGCCCCCGCGACACGGGCGGCGGTGAGGTTGCCAGTGGCCAGCAGGCGCGGCATGAGGTGGTGCTCGATCACGTGCGCTGCGCCGTCGACGTACTCGCTGCTGTAGACCGGGTCGGTGAGGGCCACGCACTCGGCCCAGCCCACGACGCCGTCCGCCGTCGTGACCTTCACGACCAGCACCTGGCGGCTGGTCTGCACGCCGAACGAGGTCCGGAAGGGCGAGACCAGAGGGATCGCGAGCCGGAGGAGCTCGACGGAGATCAGCTTCATGACCCGCACTCTGCCTCTTCGAAGCTCGTGCGCGCCTCGTCG
>JAODNB010000043.1 GCA_025464795.1 Frankiales bacterium | reverse complement strand
ACGTGCCTCCGAGCGTCGGCCCGGGCAACGCTGCCCGTGACGGCGCCGCTCAGAGCGGCTAGCGCGAGCAGGGTGGAGCACGTCGTGGGGAGACGCATGCAGGGGGCCTGTCGGTGGGGGCGCCTGGCCACCGGGCGTGCGGTCGCGCGCGAACGCATCCACATGGGGAAGTCCCGGGCAGCCGACTGCGCAGTCGGCGGGAGCGGCGGGGCAGATCGTGACCGCCGGAGCGATCGTGATCGGCACGCCGGTCTTCAAGGCTCAGCATGCCTGACCGAGCCGTGACGTGCCCGCACCCCGGGTGTGAGTTGCACCTCAACCCCGCCCCCGCATGGGGGTAGGTTTTCCGGCAGGGCGACGAGGAGGATCTCCAGTGGGTGCGGACAGCTACACGACGGTTCTGGTGGGCACTGATGGCTCGGAGTCGTCGTTCCGCGCTGTAGACAGGGCCGCCCGGGTGGCACGCGACGCGGGTGCGACCCTCCTGCTGCTGACCGCGTACCGACCCATGAGCCCGCGCGAGCTGCAGGACGCCCGCGACGCTCTTGGCGGCGAGGCGTACAAGGTGTCGGGCTCCGCGCCTGCTGAGGACGTCCTCCGCGATGCCTGCGACCGGGCGAAGGGCCTCGGCGTCGCCAGCGTCGAGACCCTCGCGGTCGAGGGCGACCCCGTGGACGCGCTGGTGGCCACCGTCGACGAGCGCGGCGTCGACCTGCTCGTGGTCGGTAACCGTGGCCTGAACAGCCTGGCGGGCCGCTTGTTGGGGTCGGTGCCGGCCAACATCTCGCACAAGGCGGGCTGCGACGTGCTGATCGTCCACACCACCGGCAAGGGCACCAAGAAGCAGTGACCTCGCAGACCCGGGGGCCCGGGGCGGACGGCCTGCGCGACCCGGTGATGATCGCGGCGTTCGAGGGGTGGAACGATGCCGGTGATGCCGCCACCGGCGCCGTGGAGCACCTCGCGGGGGTCTGGGACGCCGTGGAGGTCGCGGCGGTCGACCCGGACGACTACTACGACTTTCAGGTCAACCGCCCGACGGTCGCGCTCGAGGACGGGGTCACCCGCCGGATCACCTGGCCGACCACCCGGTTCAGCGTGTGTCGCATGCCCGCGTCGGAGCGGGACCTGGTCCTGGTGCGCGGCGTCGAGCCGAACATGCGGTGGCGCGGCTTCTGCGAGGTCGTGATGGCGATCGCCCGTGATCTCGGAGTGGCTCAGGTGGTCACGCTGGGGGCGCTGCTGGCCGACAGCCCCCACACCCGCCCGGTGCCGGTCTCCGGCACCTCCTCCGACCCTGGGCTGTCCGCCCGGCTGGGTCTCGAGCACTCCCGGTACGAAGGCCCCACAGGCATCGTCGGGGTCCTCCAGGACGCCTGCGAGCGGTCCGGACTTCCCTCCGTGAGCTTCTGGGCAGCAGTCCCTCACTACGTCGCCCAGCCGCCCTGCCCCAAGGCGACGATCGCGCTGCTGCGTCGGGTCGAGGACCTGTTGGACGTCCCCGTCCCCCTGACGGACCTCCCGGAGGAGGCCCGCGCCTGGGAGCGGCAGGTCGACGAGCTGGCTGCCGAGGACTCCGACGTCGCGGAGTACATCGCCTCCTTGGAGGAGCGCGAGCCCGAGGAGGATCTGCCGGAGGCCTCGGGCGAGGCCATTGCGAAGGAGTTCGAGCGCTTCCTGCGCCGACAAGACCCCGACCCGGGCTGAACTCCTCGCGCACGTCGACTAAGGGTCCGGCCCGGACCTGCCGACAAGACGGTGTGGCTGACATGACCCCTGCTCCGCCGCAGGGCACCATCTCGGACCGTCGCAACGAGGGTCCGGACAAGGTCGCCTGCCGCACCTGCGAGCACCCGAAGGACGCGCACGAGCACCACCGTCGCGGCACCGACTGCTCGCAGTCAGGCTGCGGCTGCGTGCAGTGGCGGCGCCCGGCGCGCCTCGCCTTCCTGAAGCGCTAGAGGGCGACGCCGAGCAGGGCGTCCACGACCTGCGCCACGAGTGCTGGGGACGCGTTGTCGTCGCCGTCCCCGGCGCACCAGGCGTCGACCGCTGCCAGGGCAGCGGGCGAGTCCAGGTCGGCGTACAGGGCGTTGCGAACGGCGCCGAGCAGTTCCGGACCCGCAGGCCCTGAGGAGCGGCGGATGCCGGCCCGCCAGGCAGCCAGCCGCGCTTCGGCAGCGGTCAGCGCGTCCGCGGTCCACTCCCGGTCGCCGCGGTAGTGCGAGCTGAGGAGGGCGAGGCGCAGCGCACCCGGCTCGGTGCCGGCGGCAAGGAGCGCGCTGACGAAGACCAGGTTCCCGAGTGACTTGCTCATCTTCTCGCCGTCGAGCCCGATCATCCCGCTGTGCACGTAGGCGCGAGCGAACGGCCAGACGCCGGTGGCGACCTCTGCCTCGGCAGCAGACAGCTCGTGGTGGGGGAACACCAGGTCCGACCCGCCGCCCTGGACGTCGAGGGTGCTGCCCAGTCGGTTCAGCGCGATGGCGGTGCACTCGACGTGCCAGCCGGGCCGGCCCGTTCCGAGCGGCGACTCCCAACCCGGCTCCCCCGGCCGCTGTTGCATCCACAGCAGGCAGTCGAGCGGGTCCTTCTTGCCAGGTCGGTCCGGGTCTCCCCCGCGCTCGGCTGACAGAGCCAGCATCGTCTCGACGTCGAGGTTCCCGATCGCGCCGAAGTGCTCCGAGGCGCTGACGCTGAAGTAGACGTCCCCGTCGACGGAGTAGGCGGCACCGAGCTCCTGGAGCCGGACGACGAGCTGGGCGATCTCGTCCATGGCCTCGACCGCGCCGACGTACGAGGTTGGCGGGAGGATCCGAAGGGCGGTCATGTCGCTGCGGAACAGCTCGGTCTCGCGCAGGGCTACGTCCTCCCACCGGACCCCGTCACGCGCTGCGCGCTCGAGCAGCGGGTCGTCGATGTCGGTGACGTTCTGGACGTAGAGCACCTCGTGGCCCTGGTCCTTCCAGACCCGCACCAGGCTGTCGAAGGTGAGGTAGGTCGCGGCGTGGCCGAGGTGGGTCGCGTCGTAGGGCGTGATGCCGCAGACGTAGAGCCGCGCGGTGCCCGCTGCGGGCTCGACCGGGACGAGCCCGTTGGTGGCTGTGTCGTGCACGGACAAGGTCATGGGCACGGGGGGTGGGGGGAGCTGCGGGACGTCGGCCGCGGGCCAGGACTGCATGCGCGGAAGCCTAATCGCGCCGTTCTCCAGCCGAGGGGCGCACAGGTCAGAAGGGCGGCCAGGGGATCGCGGGCCAGTCCTCGGAGGGCTCGGGGTGGACGCCCGTCGCGAGGAGCCGATCCACCCGCTGGATGGTCCGCCTCACCTCCCGACGGGTCAGCAGCTCCAGCAGCCGATCGGCGAGGTCGCCCTCGAGCTCCGCCCGGAGCCGGGACAGGACCTCGATCGCCTCGTCGCTCAGCGGGTAGCCCCGCCACTGCCACAGCAGCGTTCGCAGCTTGTCCTCGTAGGAGAAGCAGACCCCGTGATCAATGCCGTAGATCCGCCCCTCGGCGGTCGGCAGGAGGTGGCCGCCCTTGCGGTCGGCGTTGTTCACGACGGCGTCCAGCACCGCCATCCGACGCAGGTCCGGGTGGTTGCTGCGCGCCATGACCTGCAGGTCGACCTCCTCGTCCACGTCCACCCACAGCTGGCACATGCCGGTGCCGAACGGGCCGTCGCGCAGGACAGTCGGGGGCACGAGGTCCCAGCCGGTCGCCTCGCTGACGAGGTAGGTCGCGACCTCGCGGCCGGCGAGCGTCCCGTCCGGGAAGTCCCACAGCGGCCGCTCACCGCGTACGGGCTTGTAGACGCAGACTGACGTGACCCCGTCGAGCGCCACGGTGCAGTAGAGGGTCGCGTTGCTGGCGTCCAGCATCCGCCCCTCCACGGTGAGCTCGCCGTCCGTGAGCAGACGACGGACGTCCGGGGTCAGCGGCGGTGCCCGTTCTGGCGAGGGCAGATGTGGCCTTCGGGGTCCAGCGGCAAGCTGCAGAGCGGGCACGGCGGGCGGCCCGCGGCGACGACCCGCTGCGCCCGGGTGATGAACGCACGGGCCGCGGCACCGGTCAGGCGCACGCGCAGCAGGTCGGGACCCTCGTCGGCCTCGCTGAGAGGCTCGACGGCGGCCTGCTCCTCGTCCTCGGGCTGCGCGAGGGCCTCGACGACCAGCCGCTCGCCGTCGGTCTCCCACGCCAGGCCGATCTTGCCGACCCGGAACTCCTCCTCGACGGGGGCGTCGAGCGGGGCGGTGTCCTCGAGCTCCCGCGGCGCCACGGCGGGTACGTCCGCGTCCGTCGAGCGGCGCACGCTGTCGAGGAGCTCCTCGAGCCGATCGGCCAGCAGCTGGACCTGGACCTTCTCGAGGGCGACGCTGACTGTCCGGCCAGCCGCTGAGGCCTGGAGGTAGAAGGTGCGGTCACCGGGCTGGCCGACGGTGCCCGCCACGAAGCGCTCGGGCGGGTCGAAGAGGAACACCTGACGGGGCACGGGAGAAACCTTAGGCGTCCGCGCCGGCGCCGCCGCCGACGACGGCGTCCGCGCTCTTCCTGCGACGGCCCTTCTTCGGAGGGGGCGGGATCAGGTCGGCCACGCCACCGCCCGTGTCGTTGACGCGAACGACGAACGGACGCTGCTCGGTGTAGCGGATGATCGTGACGCTGCAGGGGTCGATGACGATGCGCTGGAACTGGTCGAGGTGCAGGCCCAAGGCATCGGCCACGATGGCCTTGATGACGTCGCCGTGGGAGCAGGCGAGCCAGGTGGCGTCAGGACCGAGGGTCGCGTTCCACTCCCGGACTGCCCCCACCGCGCGGTTCTGGGTCTCGCGCAGGGGTTCGCCCTCAGGGCCCGGGAAGACGACGGCACTGGGGTGGTTCTGCACCACCTTCCACAGCGGCTCCTTGGCCAGCTCCTTGAGCGGCCGGCCCGTCCAGTCGCCGTACCTGCACTCCCCCAGTCGGTCGTCGACCTTGACGTCCCTGCCGCCCGCGATCGCGCTCGCGGTGTCGAGGCAGCGGTCGAGCGGGCTGCTGATGATCGCGTCGAACGTGACGGGGGCCAGCCGCTCGGCCACGGCCGCCGCTTGCTTCTGCCCGCGCTCGTCCAGGTGCAGCCCTGGGGTCCAACCGGCGAGGACCGGCCCCGTCATGTGCGTGAGGCCGTGCCGGACGAGCACCACGGTGGTCATGCCCGACCCTAACCCTGCGTCAGCCGAGGATGTTGACGGCTCTCGCGGCGACCAGCCCGACGGTCAGCAGGGACACCAGTGACTGGAGTCCCATCAGCAGCTTCGACCGCGGCGTGAGAGGCATCGTGTCGGTCGGGCTGAAGGCCGAGGCCGCGGTGAGCGAGACGTAGAAGTAGTCGAGGAAGACGGGGGCCCAGTCGTGGGGTGCGGCGTCCTTCGCGTCGCCGTCCTGGGGGAACCACAGGTCCGGGTGCGGCGGCGCCGGTCGGGCCCCGGCGCGTCCGAGGGGTCCGCCGCGATCGAGCTCCCAGTAGGCCAGGCCGAAGACGACCACGTTGGTCAGCCAGACCCCTGCGGCAGCCGCGAGAAGGACCCGCCCGCTGCCTCCGCCGTTGACCAGCCGGTCGACCAGTGTGACGAGCGCGTAGCCGTTGGCGACCCCCAGCAGACCGATGAAGCCGATGGAGACGACGCGCAGGTCCTTCGACTCGGGCGAGAGCCGACTCGGGTCCGCGGCGAGGAGTCCCAGCAGCAGGAGGGCTTCCAGACCGGGTACGAGGAAGCGCGGACCCGGTACGAGCGGGTCCGTCAGCAGCGTCTGGGCGGCAAGAGCGCCGATGACCGCCAACGAGGGCGGGACGCGAGACTCGCCGCGCCTCACAGCCAGCCGCGTCGCTTGAAGAACGTGTACAGCCCCCCGGTGACCCCTACCAGCAGGATCGTCGAGGTCCAGAAGCCCCACTGCTGGTTGAACCCGGGGTACGGGATGTTCTGGCCGTAGAACCCGGTGATGGCGGTCGTGACGGCCAGGATCGCCGCCCACGACGTCAGGCTCCGCATGACCTCGTTGAGGCGGTTGCCCTGAAGGGTGAGGTTGGTCTCGAGGATGGTGGACACCAGGTCGCGCAGCGACTCCGTCCACTCCGCTGCACGGAGCACGTGGTCGTACACGTCCTGGTAGTAGGGCTGCATCTGCTCGTCGACCACGTCGAGATCCCTGCGCAGCAAGGAGTTCACGACCTCCCGCATGGGCAGCACCACCCGGCGGAGCAGGACCAGGGACTTGCGCACCTCGAAGCTCCGGCGTTGCAGCTCGCGCGAGCGCGGCTCCTCGTCGAACAGCACGTCCTCGAGCGCGTCGAGCTGCTCGTCGAGGACCTGCACTGCCTCGAAGTGACCGTCCACGATCAGGTCGAGCAGGCCGTGGAGGAGGTACGGCACCCCCGAGCCTGCGAGCTTCTTGCCCGCGTCCCACCGCTCGAGGAGCGGCGCGACGTCCAGCGCATCGCTCTTGCGGATGGTGACCAGAGCGCGCGGCGTGATGAACGCAGCGATCTCGTGGACGGCGAGCTCGGCGGTGCCCTCGTCCATCCGCGCGACGTAGGAGGCCAGGAACAAGTGGTCGTCGTAGCTGTCGATCTTCGCGCGCTGGTGCTCGCTGACCGCGTCCTCGACGGCGAGCGCGTGCAGGCCGAACTCCTCGACCAGCACGCCCAGGTCCTCCTGGGAGGGGGTGAGCAGATCGAGCCAGACGACGGTGCCGGCCACGTCGAGGTGGTCGCTCACGAGGGTGACGTCGAAGCCCTCGTCGACCAGCTCCCCGTCGCGGTAGGCACGGGTGTGAGCCACGCACTGCGTGCCGCTGGTCGCCCTGCACGCCACGTCGGCTTGGTCGGTCATGTCGTGCCTAGTTCACCACGACCGCGACCACGACGGCGGTTCCGACAAGCAGTCGGTACGGCACGAAGGCAGAGATCCGGTGGGAGGCCACGAACCTCAGCAGGAACGCGATCGAGGCGTAGCCGACCACGAACGAGACCACGGTGGCCACGGCGGTGGCGGTGGTCCCGGTCGTGTTGCCCGTGGCGTCCTTGAGACCGAGGGCGCCTGCCCCGAGGAGGGCCGGGATGCCGAGCAGGAAGCTCAACCGCGTCGCGGACACGCGGTCCAGGCCACGGAGCAGCCCGGCGCTGATCGTCGCGCCCGATCGGGAGACGCCTGGCACGAGAGCGATGCACTGCGCCAGCCCGATGAGGAGGCCGTCGAGGACCGTGAGGGACCGCTCGGGGCGGTCCTGGGACGCCCGTCGCTCGGCGATCACCAGCACGGCGCTGAACGCGATCAGACCGATGGCGACGCTGATCAGGTGCTCGTCAAGCCTCTTGATGCTGTCCTTGAGGGCGAGGCCGACGAGGGCGATCGGCAGGGACCCGACGACGACGGCGAGTGCGAACCGGAAGTCGTGCCCTGTCCGCTTGGCGCGGGACCCCAGACCACCGAAGAACCCGGTGATCAGGCTGACGATGTCTTTGAAGAAGTACAGGACGGCAGCCAGGATCGCGCCGGTCTGGATCACCGCTGTGAAGCCGATGAGCGAGTCCTTCTGCTCCTGGGTCTTCATCGGCAGCCCGAGCAGGTGCTCCGCGATGAGCAGGTGCCCGGTGCTCGAGACGGGGAGGAACTCGGTGAGCCCCTCGACGACACCGAGAAGGATGGCCTGGCCGATGTTCACGTGCTCCCCTTGCTCGTCCGAAGGCGAACGCCTACCGACGCGGCCACAGCAAGACGGTAGACGGCGGCGCCTGTGACGACCCTGTGGGATCCCAGCCCGAGGCGCTCCGCCGCGACGAGGGCCGTGCCGGCCGCCAGGCTCGCCGGCAAGGGTGCGGGCAGCTGCCGGGACCGGTAGGCGGTCAGCAGCCCCGCGCCGGCCGTGACCGGCAGGGACATCAGCATCGAGTACCGCAGAGCCTCACCACGACGCACGCCCCTCAGTCGCAGGGCCGTGAGGGCCGCCCCGGAACGCGAGACGCCTGGGGCGAGGGCGAGGACCTGTGCGATCGCGGCGGCCACGACGTCGCTCGGCTCGACCCCGCGGACCTCCGTCCTACGGTCTGCGAACCACATCACCGCCCCGGCACCGGCGAGCAGTGCCGCTGTGGGTCCGGGCCCGCCCAGCCGCTGCTCGACGGCCTCCTGCGCCACGACGCCGGCAGCAGCGGCGGGCAGGCTGCTCAGGAGCAGCCGCCGGAAGGCCGCTCGGTCGAGGGCCAGCAGGTCTGCCCTCAGGGCAAGGGCGACCCCGACGCTGGACCCGGCGTGCAACCCAGCCGCGAACGTCGTCTGGTCGGCTTCCGGCTGCCAGCGCAGCAGCCACGGCAGGAGGGACAGCTGCGCCGAGGACGAGACGGGGACGACCTCCGCCACACCCTGGACGATCCCGAGCGCGGCTCGCTGCCAGGACCTCAGCTGCCGACGCCCGAGAGCTCGAGAGCCTCGACAGCCGTGCGCAGGGTGGCCTTGCCGCCCTCGAGGTCGGCGCTGGTCGGCGTGATGGTCAGGGTCGTGACGCCGCTCGCAGCAAGGACCTGCATCCGGTCTGCGATCCGCTCCTTGGACCCGAGGAGCGCTGTCTCGTCGAGGAACTCGAACGGCACCGCGGCGGCGGCCTCGTCGTACTTGCGGTCCAGGTAGAGGTCCTGGACCTGCTTCGCCGCCTCGTCGTATCCCATGCGCACCGCGAGCTGGTTGTAGAAGTTCTTCTCCCGCGAGCCCATGCCCCCGACGTAGAGGGCGGCGTACCAGCGAATCGGGTCGGCACAGGCCCGGGGGTCGTCGCCGATGACGATCGGCATGGACGGCACGACGTCGAAGCCCTCGAGCGTCTTGCCGACCTTCGCGCGACCGGTCTCGATGTGGTTGAGGGACTCCTTCGCGTACTCCGGCGAGTAGAAGATGCCGAGCCAGCCGTCGAAGAGCTCCCCCGTCAGCTCGAGGTTCTTCGGACCGACGGAGGCGAGGTACGTGGGGATGTGCTCGCGCACCGGGTGGACCGTCAGCTGCAGCGCCTTCCCGGGCCCGTCGGGCAGGGGCAGCACGTAGTGCTCGCCGTCGTACTTCACCTTCTGGCGCGACAGCGCCATGTTCACGATCTCGACGTACTCGCGGGTGCGGCCCAGCGGCTTGTCGAAGCGCACACCGTGCCAGCCCTCGCTGACCTGCGGTCCCGAGACACCCAGGCCGAGCCGGAAGCGACCGCCGCTGAGGGAGTCCAGGGTCGCCGCCGTCATCGCGCAGTTGGCAGGGGTCCGGCCAGGGATCTGGAAGATCGCCGAGCCGATGTCGATGTTCGTGGTCTGGGCCGCGACCCAGGACAAGATCGTCGGCGCGTCCGAGCCGTAGGCCTCTGCGACCCAGGCGACGGAGTAGCCGAGCCGGTCCGCCTCCTTGGCCAGCTCGAGGTTGTTGGCATCGTTGCCCATGCCCCAGTAGCCCATGTTGAGTCCCAGCTTCATGCGCTGGACGCTAGCGTGCGGCGGGTGAAGCAGCGCCACCTGGGCCGTAGCGGCCTCATCGTCTCCCGTCTCGGGCTCGGCACCATGACCTGGGGCGGTGACACCTCAGAGGACGACGCCGCGGCACAGCTGCTGTCCTTCCGCGATGCGGGTGGGACCCTGCTGGACACCGCGAACACCTACGTGCAGGGCGAGAGCGAGCGCGTCGTGGGCCGCCTGCTCGGTGACGTGGTGCCGCGTGAGGACGTGGTGCTGGCCACCAAGGCCTACGGCGTGGTCGGCGCAGGGCCGATGGGTCGCGGCACCTCCCGCGGTCACCTGCTCACCGCGCTCGACCAGTCGCTGAAGCGGCTGCAGACAGACTGGATCGACCTGTGGCAGATCCACGCCTGGGACCCGGTCACCCCGTGGGAGGAGATGCTGGCCGCGGTCGACACCGCCGTGTCCTCAGGGCGGGTGCGCTACGCGGGCGTCTCGAACTTCAGCGGCTGGCAGCAGGGAGCCTGTGCTGCGTGGCAGCGGGCGGTCCCTGGTCGGGCGCCGCTGATCGCCAACCAGGTCGAGTACTCCCTGCTCCAGCGAGGCATCGAGCGCGAGGTGGTCCCCTCGGCCCTGGACCAGGGGATCGGCATCCTGCCGTGGTCTCCGCTGGGCCGCGGCGTGCTGACGGGGAAGTACCGCAACGGCGTCCCCGGAGACAGCCGTGGGTCCTCCGAGCGGTTCAAGCCCTTCGTCGAGCCGTACCTCGACGACTCCTCCCGTTCCGTCGTGGACGCTGTGCTGACGGCCGCCGACGGCCTGGGGGTGTCCCCCGTCGCCCTTGCGCTGGCCTGGGTGCGTGACCGGCCGGGGGTGGTGGCGCCCATCGTCGGCGCGCGGACGAACGCCCAGCTGCAGGCCTCCTTGGCCGCAGAGCACGTCGTCGTCCCGGACGTCGTCCGACACGCTCTCGATGACGTGTCGGCACCTCACATCGGCTACCCCGAGGCCATGCCACGCTGGTCCTCGGAGGACCTCGAGACCTAGGCTGGGACGTGATGGCCGACTACGAGTACCGGACGCTGGACCTGCGTCGTGGTGCCTCGGTGGGGCACACCCGTGAGGTGCTCGGGATCCATGCCGAGTTCGGCGGCTGGGAGCTGCTGCAGCACGCCGTCTGGCCGGACGGCCGTCGCAAGATCACAGTCCGCCGAAAGCTCCTCCAGGAACCGCAGCCGCCGCTACCGTCCTGAGGGTGGCCCAGTTCCGCAAGCGGTCTCCGGTGGTGAGTGGACCCTCCGACGACCACCTGCCCTTCTTCAGCGTGACCGACGCCGACCTGTTCCGGCGCACGCTCGCGCAGGCGTTCGCCGAGAGCGGCATGGAGATGCAGGTGTTTCGCGACCACCTCGTGGACGTGAACGGGCGGACCTTCGGGGTGTACAACGCCGCCACCGTGTGCCACCACGACGAGCGCGGGAAGGCGGCCTGGCCCGAGCTCGCGCGTGACCACGTCCGCCGGCTGCTGGACAACCTCAACGCTCCGTCGGTGCTGGACACCATGACCGAGAAGGAGCTCCACGCCCTGGTCTACCCGCGGCTCTACGAGCGGTCCGGCATGCCGCCCGAGGGGTTCACGAGCTATGCCGTGGAGTTCTCCGACGACGTCCTCGAGATCCTCAACGTGGACCAGCCTGAGACCGTCCTGGTCCTGGACGACGAGACGGTCCAGCGCTTCGGAGGTCGCACCGCCCTGCGCAAGCCGGCCCTGAAGAACCTGCTGGGGCTCCTGCCCCGGGTCGAGGTGGAGCAGGTGCGCAGCGAGAAGGGCCTTCGCCTCGACGTCGTGACCTCGGACTCCATGTTCACCGCGACGCTCGCGCTGGTCATGCCGGAGCTGCTCCAGCACCTCGGCATGCTGCCCGTTCCCTACGGCGTGTTCGTCTGCATGCCCTTCCGCTTCCAGATCGCTGTGCACGACATCCGGGACCGGAGCGCCGTCGCGTCCCTGAACGCCATGGTGGGGTTCGCGCTCAGCGGCTTCCACGACGGAATCGGACCGCTGACGCCGCACGTGTTCTGGTGGCACCAGGGCAGCTTCGAGCAGGTGACGTCCGACGGGGAGAAGGGCTGGACGGTCGTCATCCCGCCGGCCCTCACCCAGCTGCTCAACGCCCTGCCCTGACGATCAGCTGCTGTCGAGGAAGCGGTCGAGCACGCGGGTGCCGAACGCCAGCGCATCGACCGGGACCCGCTCGTCGACCCCGTGGAACATCCCGGAGAAGTCCAGCCCTGCAGGCAGCTTCAACGGCGAGAAGCCGAAGCACCGCATGCCGAGCCGGCTGAAGCTCTTCGCATCGGTGCCTCCCGAGAGCGTGTACGGGACGGCGCGCGCACCGGGGTCCTCGGCCTTGAGCGCGTTCGACATCGCGTCGACCAGCGCACCCTCGAACTCGGTCTCGAGGGCGATGTCGTAGTGGACGTACTCCCGGGTGATGCCCTCCCCGAGCACGGCATCGATCTCCTCCTCCCACTCCTTCTCGAAGCCGGGCAGGAAGCGCCCGTCGATCATCGCGTGGGCGGTGCCGGGGATGACGTTGTGCTTGTAGCCCGCGTCGAGCATCGTCGGGTTGGCGGTGTTGCGGAGGGTCGCGCCGATGATGCGCGCCATCGGTCCGAGCTGCGCGACGACGCCCTCCATGTCACTGGGGTCCAGCTCCAGCCCGAAGGCCTCCCCGATCTCGTCGAGGAAGGCCCGGACCGTCTTGGTGACGTGCACCGGGAACTGGTGCGCGCCGACTCGGGCCACTGCTTCGCACAGCCGGGTCACCGCGTTGTCGTCGTTGATCATGCTGCCGTGACCCGCTGTGCCGGATGCGGTCAGGCGCATCCACGCCATCCCCTTCTGGGCGGTCTCGATGAGGTACAGCCGCAGGTCGTCGTTGACGCTCAGGGAGAACCCACCGACCTCGGAGATGGCCTCGGTGCAGCCCTCGAACAGCTGCGGTTGGTTCTCGACGAGCCACTGCGCACCGAACACGCCGCCGGCCTCTTCGTCGGCGACGAAGGCCAGCACGACGTCGCGCGGTGGCTTGCGACCGGTGCGGATCCGATCGCGGACAACGGCGAGGGTCATCGCATCCATGTCGAGCATGTCGACGGCTCCGCGGCCCCAGACGCAGCCGTCCGCGACCTCTGCTGCGAACGGGTCGTAGGTCCAGTCCTTGGGCTGTGCGGGAACCACGTCGAGGTGGCCGTGGATCAGGAGCGCACCGCGGCTCGAGTCCTCGCCCTCGATGCGGGCCACGACGCTGGTCCGGTTGCGAGCCGCCTCGAAGACGTGTGCCTCGAGGCCGACCTCGGAGAGCTTCTCGGCGACGTACTCGGCCGCCTCGCGCTCGCCCTTGCCCTGCCCTGTGCCGTCGTTGACGCTCTCGAACCGGATGAGGTCACGGAGGATCTCGACTGCCTCGTCCTGAGGGGTGGTCATCGCGCGCCTCTTTCGGTCGGTGGCCGTCTTCGGAACGCTAACGCCCCCAGCGATCCTGCTAGGGTTCTGGGCTGCACCACGCGGTTGTGGCGGAATGGCAGACGCGCAACGTTGAGGTCGTTGTTTCCGAAAGGAAGTGGGGGTTCAACTCCCCCCAACCGCACACCTCTGAGGCCCTCCTGCGGGAGGGCCTCAGCGGTTGCTGGAGCTGCTGACGCGGTTCAGGGAGGCGATGATCCCCTCCTGGTCTGCCCCCTCTCGGGGCGCGACGAACAGCCCCTCCGCCTCCACGATGATCACGCCGTCCAGCACGGCTGTGCCCTTGACCCAGCGCTTGCGACCGTCCACTCGATGGACCCATGCCCTCAACGCCAGCTCCCGGCGGAGCGGGGTGGGGCGGTGGTAGGTGAGGCTGAGCGTCCCGGTGAAGCCGGCGGAGCCCTGCGAGCGCCCCAGCAGCTCGTCGAAGACCCCCGCGATGCACCCACCGTGCGCATGGCCGGGAGGGCCTTCGTAGGCGGCGTCGAAGCTGACTCGGCCCTCTGTGCGCCGACCGTCCGGACCGTCCTGCGGGTCCTCGACGGTCCACAGCTCCACGGGCGGGGCGAGGACGTTGCTCGTCCCCGACCAGGGGCTGTGCCGCAGGTGATCGCCCGGGCGCAACCCGGCCTCCGAGGTCTCGACGCTGCCCGGGCGGGCGGGCAGCTGGTCGAGGTGGTCTGCGAACGCCCGCGCCTGCTCGGTAGCGGCGGCCAGCTCCTCCACGTTGGGCCGGACCAGGACCATCCGGTTCACGATGCGTCGCAGCTCGTTGGCAAGGGCGAGCTCGGCGGCGGCAACGGCAGGGTCAACGGTTCCGGAGGGGTCGGTCACCCGCGCGACGCTAGCTCCTCACACAGCTCCCAGAGAGCCCGACGAGCGCCGGCAGCCTCCTTGTTGAGTCCCAGCAGGTGGGTCGGTCGAGGGCGGCGGTCGTGCCAGAACAGCCCCGAGACCTCCCCCGCCTCGGGCGCACCGCCCAGCCACACGATGGTGTCGGCGCCCTGCTCCGCGCTCCGCAGGATCGGTCCGGCCACCTTGGCGAAGGTCGACAGCGACCCTTGGATGCCCGGGGTGTCGGCCCACCCCGGGTGCATCGCGTGGAAGACGATCGTGGGATGGCGGACCGCCCACATCTCGGTGAGGACGACCTCTGCCCGCTTGGTGCGGGCGTAGGCGGCAACGGCCGCGTACTTCTCGCTGAGGAGGTCGTCGTCCAGCCGCTGCCCGTACATCCCCCCGGAGGAGACCGTGATGACGCGGCTGCCGGGCGTCATGCGGTCCGCCAGCTCGCGCACGAGCCAGAACGGTCCGAGGACGTTCGTCGCGAAGGTCCGCTCGACTCCGTCGTCAGTCAGCTCGCGCTCCGCGACCATGACACCGGCGTTGTTCACCAGCACGTCCAGCGGCCCGGTCCAGGACGCCGTGAACGCCTTGAGCGAAGCCAGCGTCGACACGTCGCACAGGTCGACCTGCACCGCCGCACCCGGGACCTGCTCACGAACGGCTGCGGCGGCCGCCTCCGTGCGGCCCTGGTCGCGGCCGACGAGGTGAACGCTGGCGCCCAGCCGCGCGAACCCGACGGCCGCCGCCCGACCGATGCCGGCCGAGGCGCCGGTGATGGCGACGACCTTGCCGTCCATCCGGGGTGGGTCGGCAGGCCAGTCCGCGAGACGGCGGCGCAGCGCCAGCCCGGGCCGGCCGTAGCCACCCACGACGGACAGGTCGAGGAGTGCGTCGACCGCCCGGGAGAGATCCATGTCCCCAGCATGGTTCACCCGGAGGCATTCGGCGCGTTGGGGCCCGCGCGTCCGATTCGCCCCGTACGCTGCCGAGGCGAAGGGAGCTTCCCCGTGCTCAAGTCCTCCGTGACCCGACCGTTCGTGGTCGTGTCCGCGGCCGTGCTGCTCATGTCGCCGTGCCTGGCCGCGACCGCGGACACCCGCCACCCGACGCCGGCTGAGCTGAAGGCGGCGCACCAGCGGGTGGCCGCTGCGAAGTCGACCGTCCAGAGCCTGCAGGTCCGTGCCGAACGGGCGGCGGAGGCCTACAACGGCGCTCACTCGCTCTACGTCCACGCGGTGCAGGACTCGCGGGCAGCCAACCTGAAGGCCATCTCCTCCGCCGCGGTCTACACGTCGGCCAAGGCGAAGGCGGCGGAGGCGCAGACCGTTGCGGACGTCGCCACTGCGAAGGCGGAGAAGGCGGCGCAGGCTGCCCAGCTGGCGCTGCAGACGGAGCAGGGTGCGCAGCTGTCGCTGGACCGCTTTGCCGCCGGCGCCTACACCACCGGCGGGCAGATGGGCATGGCCGCGCAGCTGTTCGCGACCGACGACCCGGCCGGGCTCGCCGGAGCGCGCGACACCATGAACCAGGTCAGCGCCTACCAGAAGCGCATCGTGAACGAGCTCGCTTCCGCGCGCGTCCAGGCCGTCACGTCCGCCACCGCGGCCACGAAGGCGTCCGCCGCTGCGGTCGGGTCGGCGCGGGTCGCCAGCACCGCCCTCGCCGTGGCGGAGAAGGCCAAGACCGCCTTCGCCACCGCCAACCATGACGCGGTCGTCTCGGCTCGCACAGCTGGCACGCGCTTGAAGCGGGCCATGAGCTACAAGCACAAGGCCCTGGTGCTCGTGGCCCAGGCCGAGTCGTCGCTCGGATCGGCGGTGCACCGCGCCGCGACCCTCGAGCGCGATGCCGCGGCAGCGCGGGCCGCCGCCGCGCACGTCACGAGCGGCAAGGCTCCGAGCGACGCTGCGGCCACGGCGATCCACTGGGCCTTCCAGGAGATCGGTGTCCCGTACTCCTGGGGTGGTGGCGACGAGAACGGCCCGACCTACGGCTTCGCGCAGGGCGCCAACACGAGGGGTTTCGACTGCTCGGGCCTCACGCTGTTCGCCTACGCCCACGCCGGCATCCACCTGGACCACTACACCGGGAGCCAGTGGGACGAGGGCAAGCGCATCAGCTCCCGCTCAGACCTGCAGCCGGGTGACCTGATGTTCTTCGCCTACGACACCTCGAGCTCGTCCACCATCCACCACGTGGCGATCTACATCGGGAACGGCAAGATGATCGAAGCGCCTCAGACGGGCGACGTCGTGAAGGTCTCCTCCTACAGCCGCGGCGACTTCATCGGGGCGACCCGGCCCTGGCAGAGCTGAGGGTGCGCCGCCTCACCGCGCCGGCGTGACCGGGCTGGTCGAGGTCCGGCGGGCGCGCACGTCGGACGTCCCCGGCATCGCGGCCCTCGTGGACCACTACCGCGGTGACGGCCGGCTGCTCGGGAAGGCGACCGTGACCCTGTACGAGGACGTGCAGGAGTTCCGGGTCGGGGTCGTCGAGGACGAGGTCGTGGCCTGCGGAGCCCTCCACGTGCTGTGGAAGGACCTGGGTGAGATCCGCACCTTGGCGGTGGCACCGGCCCATCGGGGCGAGCGCATCGGGGACGCGATCCTGCTGCACCTGCTGGAGGACGCCCGGGAGCTGGGGCTGACCCGGCTGTTCTGCCTGACGTTCGAGACCCGCTTCTTCCGCCGGCACGGCTTCCAGGAGATCGAGGGCACCCCTGTCTCGCCTGACGTGTACGCCGAGCTGCGGCAGTCCTACGACGAGGGCGTGGCTGAGTTCCTGGAGCTCGAGCGCGTAAAGCCGAACGTGCTCGGCAACACCCGCATGCTGCTGGTCCTCTGAGACCTCAGGAGTAGGTGCGGATGCCGTCGACGAGACGGCTCGTCAACCGGCCCTGGGCCTCGAGCAGCTCGAGGTGGGCACCGCTCTCGAACACAGCCAGCATCGCGTTGAAGGTGTCGAGGTCCCCGAGCTTGTGCTCCCGGCGGGTCCAGCGCAGCACTCCACCGACCTCGTACGCGTTGGAGGCGCCTGAGCGCACGGCCGCCTGGACCTCGTCGAGGCGCCGGCCGTGGTGGTCGACCAGCTCGTCGACCCGGGCATGGGCGGAGTCCGTCACGGGGCCGTGCGCCGGGAGCAGCTTGGCGTCCGGGCGCGACCGCACGATCGCGAGCGACCGCAGGAAGGCACCGAGCGGGTTCGCGGTCATCACCGGCTCGAAGCCGATGGAGGGGGTGATGGTCGGCAGCACGTGGTCGCCGGCGAACAGCAAGCCGTTGTCCAGGTCGTAGAAGACCAGGTGCCCGGCGGTGTGGCCAGGGGTCTCGACGGCCTCGAGGGTGCGGCCGGCGAGGGCGATGGGACCTTCCTTCACCCAGTCGTCGGGTGACTCCCAGGGAGTGCGGTCCGGTTTGTGCCCACTCCACGCCTCGAGCCGATCTGCGATGACCCCACCGCCGATCTCCCTGAGCTGGAAGACCTGTCCCGACAGCGGGTTCCTGGAGGGGTCCTGCAGGAGCGTCAGCGTCGGCTTCTCCCCCACGCCCAGCCCGACGCGTGAGCCCACCTCGCTGCGGACCGCCACCGCCTGCGTGTAGTGGTCCCGGTGGACGTGCGTCACGAGGAACCGCGTGATGTCACCGAGCGAGCAGCCCAAGGACTCCAGGGCCTGGACGAACAGCTCCCGCGACTCCGGGATCGCCCAACCGCCGTCGATGCAGACCAGGCCGTCCGGCGTCACGAGGACGTACACGTTCACGGCGCGCAAGCCGTCGTTGGGGAGCGGGAGGGGGACGCGGTACACGTCGTCGGCCACCTCGAAGGCGCCGGGGTCCACCCAGGGCAGGCTGCTGGTGCTCGTCACCCCACGACCCTAGGCGAGCCGTGCGCGTGCTGAGCGCCGGCCCACCCGAGCGTCAGGCCGACAGGGCCAGCAGCTGGTCGTCGGTCGCGTGGACGCGCTGGACCGGCAGCGTGAAGACCCGAACCAGCGGCTTGCGAGCGGCCGGCAGCGAGATCACGGGGGCCGGGGGCTGGAGGCGCTCCGCTGCGAGGGCGAACACGTCGCTGGGCAGGACGACCAGCGGCACGGCGACCGGCACGGCGACCGGCTCTGTGACCGACACGGCGACCGGCTCAGTGACCGACACGACGGCCGTCGTTGCCAGGGGCAGCTCGGCGGGGCTCCAGTCGGGCCAGGTCACCAGCGTCGCGGCGTACTCGTCGTCCTCGGCTTCGGTGTGCGGGACGTGCTCGACCCGGCCGCAGGTGAGGCAGGTGTAGGACAGGGCCCGGTCCTCGGCGCCGACGCCGGCGAGCCAGGCGCGCAGACCACGGGGGCCACGGGCCATCACCATGAGGGGACGCTCGTCGGTCACGTCGTCGCAGCAGCCGTTGCAGTAGCCGTCGTGCGTCGTGATCGTCGCGTACAGAGACGTGAGGGACATGGTGGAGCCTTCCATGGGGAGTTCACTCATAGTGACGCTCCGCCTACTCCACGTACATGATCACAAAGGGTCATTTCAGAGGTAGGCCGCCTGGGCGGCCTCGAGCACCCGCTCCGCGTCGGCGCGGGTGGTCACCGTGATCCGGTTCCCCTCGCCGGCGAAGCAGCGGACGAGGATCCCGTGCTCCTCGAACACGGCGGAGACCCGCTCGGCATCGGAGGACGGCAGCCAGACGAAGTTGCCCTGAGCCTCGGGGACGTCCCAGCCCTGGGCAAGCAGCGCCTGCCGGAGCGGCTCGCGCTCGGCGACGATGTCGGCGACCTGCTTCAGCAGCTCGTCCTCCACCCGGAGGGAGGCGAGCGCTGCCGCCTGCGCCGCCACGGAGACCGTGAAGGGGACGTGCACCTGTCGGAGGGCGGTGGCGACGGACGGGCTGCCCGTGAGGGCGTAGCCGACACGGAGCCCCGCCAGGCCGTACGCCTTGGAGAAGGTGCGAAGGACGACCAGGTTGTCCCTCGCGTCGAGCAGCTGGGTCCCGTCGACGGCGTCGGGGTCGTCGACGAACTCGGCGTAGGCCTCGTCGAGCACCACGAGCACGTCGTCACGGACGGCCTCCAGGAAGGCCCGGACCGAGGTCGTCGACAGCGCAGGCCCGGTGGGGTTGTTCGGACTGCAGAGCAGCACGAGACGGGTCCGGTCGGTGACGGCGGCGGCCATCGCGGGCAGGTCGAGGTGACCGGCGACGAGGGGGACCTGGACACCGACCGCTCCGGCGATCGCTGACAGCTGCGGGTAGGCCTCGAAGGAGCGCCACCCGAACACGACCTCGTCCCCCGCGTCGCAGGTGATGCCGATGAGCTCCTGGACGAGCTGCACCGAGCCGCAACCCACGGCGACCCGCGCAGGGTCGATCCCGTGCTTGGCCGCGAGGGCCTCGGTGAGCTGCGTGACGGACGGGTCGGGGTAGCGGTTGCCGTCCGTGACGGCCGCGCTGATGGCCGCGGTCACGGACGGGTGCAGCGGGTGGGGCGTCTCGTTGCTGGCGAGACGGAGCAGCTGCTGGCCCGGTGCCGGGCGTCGACCGGGCTTGTACGCCGCAGCCTTCGCGAGGAAAGGACGGAGCCTGGGGGTGGTCACGCTTTCGACGCTACTCATGCATGAGGGCCTCGTGCTCGGCATGGGCCGTCCGCTCGAGCTGGAACGTCGCGTGGTGGAGGTCGAAGTGGTCCGAGACGCAGTCTGCGAGCCGGTCCAGGACCACGGGCGCCTGCCCGGAATCCCAGCACTCGTCCTCGACCACGACGTGCGCGCTCAAGACAGGCGTGCCGCTGGTGATCGTCCAGGCGTGCAGGTCGTGGCAGGACACGACACCCGGCACCTGCTCGATGTGCTGCCGGATCTCGGCGAGGTCAAGTCCCCGCGGGGTCGCCTCGAGCAGCACGTCGAGAGCCTCCCGCAGCAACCGGACCGTCCTGGGCACGATGAGCAGCCCCACGACCAGTGAGGCCACGGGGTCGGCCCGCTGCTCGCCCGTGAGTGCGATGACGAGCGCAGCGAGCAGGACGCCCGCTGCGCCGAGCGCGTCTGACGCCACCTCCAGGTAAGCGCCTCGCACGTTCAGGCTGCTCTTCGCCCCACCGGCGAGCAGGACCAGCGCGATCCCGTTGCCGACGAGGGCGATGGCTCCGAAGCCGGCCATGACGCCGGCGTCACTGCGCGTGGGCTCGAGGAGACGGACCACGGAGAACCCGATGACCCCCAGACCGACGGCGAACAGCAGCATCCCGTTGACGACGGCCGCCAGGATCTCCGCGCGCTGGAAGCCGAAGGTGCGCGCCAGGGTGGGCGGCTTGTTGGCGAAGGCGACGGCGATCAGCGCAAGGCCCACGCCTGCTGCGTCGGACAGCAGGTGACCGGCGTCGGCGAGCAGTGCCAGCGAGCCGGCCCACAGGCCGCCGACGACCTCGGCGGACAGGATCGCCAGCAGCAGGCCCAGCACCAGCCGCAACCTGCCCGCTGAGGCGTGAGCAGCCGTGTGCGGATGCGAGTGACCCATGCGGGCCAGTGTGGCCTACAGGCCCAGCGAACGGGCCCTCTGGTGCTGGTCGTGGGTCGCCTTCGAACCGGCCTGGCACAGCTCGCGGACCGCCTTGGCGAACGGGTCGACGTCCAGCCGCGCGAGCCAGGACGCGTCCGTCTTCGCGACGGAGGGCCGCTTGCTCGGGTTCTGGTCGAACTTCAGGATGTCGATCCCCGAGTGGTAGTCCACGGTCCAGATCACATCGGAGCCCGGCATCCAGTAGGCCTGCGAGGCGGCCCCGCGGGTCGGCTGGAAGTACCCGACCTGACTGATCTTGCCGTTGCGCGGGTTGACCGAGAGCAGGCGGGTGCCGTGCTCGTACCAAGCGGCGGCGACCAGGATGCTGCCGTCCTTGCCGTCCTTCTGCGTGAACCAGTGGCCGGAGCAGCCGAGGACGTTCACCGCCGGGTCCTCCGAGAACGCCGCGTTCTGCACCGGGCGCAGGGTCTCGAGCTGCTTCATCGGAACGCCCCGGTCGAAGCCGACCATGCTCCACGTCGAGAAGGCGCCGTTGCTGCCGGAGCACTGGGGCTCGAAGTTCGTCTCGCCCTCGCCGAGCAGCAGCTCGCCGTCGCGCAGCGGTCCACCCAGGGACTCGCCCTTCTTACGCGGCTTGTACCGGTCGGCACGGGGCCGGATGTTGTTGTGCTGGTACTGGGTGTTCTTGGTGATGTCGCCTCGGGTGAGCACCTTCAGGTGCAGCGGGTCCGGGTTGAGCTTGAACACGACGAGCGGCATGGTGTCGGCGGTCCAGATGCCCGCTGCGTCCTTGTGCAGGTTGTGCCCCGGTGCGCTGTGGGTGAGGGTCCCCCACTCCCGTGCCCGCGGGAGCTCTGACGGGATGCCGCGGGTGTCGTAGGTCTGCCCCTCGGAGCCGAACAGGTAGTTGCACGCGCGGTCGGCGCACTCGACGGTGTGGGCACCGCCGAGCTCCATCGAGCCCGCGAGAACGGGCAGCGCCGGGTTGCTGACGTCGACGACGTGCAGGTAGAGCGTGCCCTCGAACTCCGTGAGGATCGCCTTGCTGCCGTCGTCGGAGACGGCGATGTCCTCGTTCTCCCAGTTGTAGAGCGGCAGGTGCCCCAGCAGCGTCGGCTTGAGCGGGTTGGTCGCGTCGTAGATCGACAGGCCCGCAGCACCGCTGACGAAGGCCCGCACCTGCTTGCCGACCTTGACCACGCGCATCGACACGCCGACGCCCTCAAGGGGGATCGTGCCAACGTGGGTGACGTTCGGCGACGTGATGGTCGTACCGGGAACGTCGGGGACCACAGGGCTCACGGGCGTGGCCGCGGCCGACGCCCCCAGTGCCAGCAGTGCTGCAGCGGACAGAGCGAGGACGCGACGGGCCGAGGTCATGACCAGGTGTTCGGCGCTCGACCGCCGAATCCTGCCCCTAGAGTTCCGCTTCGTGACGCGCCGCTCCCGTACCGCCCTGCTCGCCGCTCTGGCCACCGGCGGCTTCGTGGCGCGGGAGGCCCGGCGGACGGCCTCGTACGGCGACGACGCCGCCCGGGCCGCCGCCGTCCGGCGCAAGGTGGCCGTAGCCACCTGGACAGCCCCGTCCGAGGGCCGGCTCATGACGCGACTGGTCATCGACGCGGGCCCGGTCCAGAGCTACGTCGCCTCGCGGCGCGAGGCTGGCGCGCAGGGGCTGACGATCATGCACGTCGTCGGAGCAGCGGCCGCGCGAGCCGCGTTGGCCGTACCCGCAGCCAACAGCCGGGTCCGCGGGGGTCGGGTCGTCCCGTTCCAGGACGTGAGCATCGGCTTCGCTGTCGACATCGGGCAGGGCACGGACCTGGCACCGTGCAAGATCGAGGACGCTGCCGGCCTCACCCCAGCCGAGATCGCCACCCGCACGTGGGTCGGGGTCAAGGCCCTTCGCGACGGGACCGATCCCGGGTTCAACACCTCGACCAGGGTCGCCGGCTTCATGCCGACTCCCCTGATGAAGCCGATGATGGCTGTCACGTCCTACCTGCTGGGCGGTTGGGGGCTGCCGGTCCTGGGGCAGAAGGGCAACCCGCTCGGGTCCGTCTTCATCTCGAACGTGGCGCCACTGGGGGTCGAGGAGGTCTTCCTCGCTCCCCTGCCCTTCGCACGAACGCCGGTGTACATCTCCCTCGGGGTCGTCACCGACCGGGCTGTGGTCCGCGACGGCGTCGTCACCGCGGTACCTCAGTTCACGCTGTGCCTGACGGGCGACCACCGGCTCGTCGACGGCGTCCAGTGCGCCTTCTTCTTCGACGCCCTCAAGCGCTCTCTCGCCGACCCCGCGTCCCTCGACTAGCCGGCGGACGGTCAGCGCTTGCGGGTCGGGCGCGGCCCGTAGAGCTCGACCGCCCGGTCGTCCTCGGTGAGCCCGCCCCACACGCCGTAGGGCTCGCGCATCATCAGCGCGTGGGTCGCGCACTCGCGACGGACGGGGCAGCTCAGGCAGAGCCCACGAGCCGCCTGGTCGCGCTCGGACCGGGTGGGCTCGCGCTCGCCCGGTGGGTGGAAGAACAGCTCGTCATGCCCCCGGCAGCGGGCGGACTCCTGCCAGTCCCAGCGCCAGGCCTGGGCCCCGGGGGGAACGGCGGTTCCGAGGACGTCCGGCACGGTCCTCTCCTCTCGACGGGAACCAGTGTCAACCAGTGTCTACGACGGGCCGTAGAAGTTCTACGCAGCGTAGTATGACGTGCGTGACACGTCTGGGAGATCTCGAGCGAGCCGTCATGGACACGGTCTGGGACGCTCCGGCGCCGCTCACCGGCCGGCAGGTCGCCGACGCGCTCGCCCCCCGCGGGCTGGCGTACACGACCGTGCTCACGGTGCTCGCCCGGCTGGAGAAGAAGGGCCTGCTGACGCGCGACGCCAGCGCCCGAGCGCACACCTACTCGGCCCTCGCCAGCCGGAGCGACCACGTCGCCGTTCTCCTGCAGCAGGCGCTCGGGCACGCCGAGGACCGCCAGGCGGCCCTGCAGCACTTCGCGCGGTCCGTCACACCTGCCGAGGCCGACGCGCTGCGGCGGGCCCTCGACGGCCTGACCTGACCGGTGTACCTCGCGGCGGGCGTCCTCGCGGGCTGCCTCGTCGTCGTCGCGCTGGTCCTGCCGCGAGCACTGGCCGGGGCGGACTGGCCGAGCCGCTCCCCCACCCTGGCCCTGGTCCTCTGGCAGGCGGCCGGGCTCGCCGGGGGGCTGCTCACCCTCACCCTGCTCGTCACCCTGGCTCTCGCGCCGCTCGGCAGCACCCACGTCAAGGCGCTCCGACACCTCGGTGACGCGGGGGTCGACACCTACCTGTTCGCCCTCGTGGCGCTCGCAGTCCTGCTGCGACTGCTGTCCGTGCTGCTGCTGTCCACCTGGCGGACCCTGCGCGCCCGACACGACACGAGAGTCCTGGTCGACCTCGTCGGGCAGCGCCACCTGCTGCTCAAGGGGGCTTCTGTCGTGGACCACGAGGTGCCGGTGGCCTACTGCCTGCCCGGACTACGGCCCCGTGTCGTGCTGTCCAAGGGCGCGCTGGCCCTGCTCTCGTACGACGAGACCCGTGCTGTGCTGGCGCACGAGCGTGCGCACCTGTCCCAGCGCCACGACCTCGTCGTCCTCCCGTTCGTCGCACTGGG
>JAODNB010000041.1 GCA_025464795.1 Frankiales bacterium | reverse complement strand
ATCGCCTGGCTGACCCTCAACGAGCCGGACAACAAGAACGCGATCAACGCCCGCATCCTCAACGGGCTGGGCGACGGGCTCGCCGCAGCGGTCGCCGACGAGTCCGTGCGGGCCGTCGTCCTGACGCACAACGGCCCGACCTTCTGCGCCGGCGCCGACCTGCGCAACCTCGGACCGGTCGAGGACCCGCGCTACACGTTCCCGGAGGTCCTCTGCGCCATCCAAGACGCTCCCAAGCCAGTGGTCGCCAAGCTCTCCGGGCACTGCATGGGTGGGGGAGTCGGGATCGCCGCAGCCGCAGACCTCTCGCTCGCCTCGACCGACGTGAGGTTCGGCTTCACCGAGGTCCGGATCGGGGTGGCACCCGCGATGATCTCCGTGGTGTGCCTACCGAAGCTCTCGAAGGCCGACGCTGCCGAGCTGTTCCTCACCGGCCGCAAGGTGCCTGCCGCGCGGGCAGCCGAAGTGGGCCTGATCAACTACGCCGTGCCGGCAGCTGAGCTCGACGCCAAGACCGAGGAGCTGCTGGGCGGGCTGGTCGCGGGCGGTCCGCTGGCGCTGGCCGCGGCGAAGGCCGTGCTCCGGGACGTTCCTGCGATGACCCGGGCGGAGGCCTTCGAGCACACTGCCGCTCTCGCCACGGAGCTCTTCGGCAGCAGCGAAGCGGCTGAGGGGATCGCGGCCTTCCGGGAACGACGCCCTGCCTCGTGGGTGCCTACCGGCTGATCGAGGCGGCGAGCGCGCGACCCTGACGCCGCGCGGCCTCGGCTACTGGCGGACGGCGTGACGGGTCGAGCGGGTTCGGGCCCATCGCGTCGATCGATGCCTCGTCGCTGGTCAGGACGGTCACCCGAGCACCGCTGGCGCGGAGCGCGGCTGCCTCCGTATCGACCACCGGGCTCGCCTGCGCCAGCGGCAACAGGATCAGCACGTCGTCGTAGCCGGCCGCGAGGTCGGCGTTGGCGATCGAGCGCGTCCCGCCGTCCATCAGGTCGCGTCCGAGCAGCGGCACGACGGGCCACACCCCAGGCACCGCGCAGCTCGCGCAGACGGCATCGACGAGGGACACGCCGCTGTCGCGGTCAAGCACCACCAGCTCACCCGTCCGGGCATCGACGGTCGGGATCTTGAGCGGGGCGGCGGGCCACTCGTGGCTCGGCAGCCGCCACCGAATGACCGCCTGCCGTGCGGAGACGTCGACGGTCTGCGCGGAGAGCGCGAAGGAACCCAGCTCCCGCAGCTGGACCGGTGTCACCCCGCCGGAGATGTCGCCGAGGCCGGTGAAGAACTCGATGAGCCGGGCGAGGTCCATCTCAGGTGTCAGCTCCTGGTGGTCCGGCGAGAGCTGCCGGGCGTGCAGCTCCTCCAGATCGGTACCGCTCAGCAGCTGCGCCCCCACGGTGGACCCCGCGGAGGTGCCGACCAGGAGATCTGGCCGGGTGAGGTCCACGCCCTCGTCCCGCAGCCCGAGCAGCACGCCCGTCTCCCAGGCGATCCCGGCGACGCCGCCACCGGCCAGGACGAGTGCAGTCGACATCCCACGACCGTACGACGGTGCGATTCCTAGAACGTTCAACTACTGTACGCGTATGACCTCTCTTGCCGACCGCACCATCACCGCCCTCCGCACCACTCATGACGCGTTAGCTGCGCGGGTGGCGGGTCTGAGTGACGAGCAGCTCCTTCAGGGCTCTGGCGCGTCGGAGTGGACGGTCGCTCAGGCGCTCTCGCACATCGGCTCGGGTGGCGAGATCGGTCTCGCCGGCTTCCGGTCGGCTGTTGCCGGGGAGCCCGCCCCCGACCAGTCGTTCAACGAGGGCGTCTGGGCCCGATGGAACGCGATGTCGCCTCGTGAGCAGGCCAGCGAGGCCATCGTCCACAGCGCCTTGCTGGTCGAGGCCTTCGAGGCGCTGACCGCGGAGCAGCGCGAGAGCGTCGCGGTGAAGCTTCCGTTCCTGTCCTTTCCGCTCCCGATCGCCGGGGTCGCCGGGATGCGGCTCAACGAGCTGGCTCTGCACACCTGGGACGTCGAGGTCGCCTTCGACAGCACCGCGGTGGTCAACGCCGAGGCGGCGTCCGCCCTGGCCGAGCAGACGGCAGGGCACCTCGCGTTCATGCTGGGGTTCACGGGCAAGCCCGCAGGTCTCAGCGGCCGCGTGGTCACCCTGGACGTGCCGAGCTCGGGCTTCGTCCTCGAGATCGGCGAGGCCGTCAGTGTCGTTCCCGCCAGCCCGGCAACCACAGCCACCCTGGCGGCCTCTTCGGAGACCGCCCTGCGCCTGCTGTCTGGCCGCTTCCGGGACACCGACACCGCAACGGTCACCGGCAACGTGACCCTGGACGAGCTGCGTCAGGTCTTCCCCGGCTTCTGACGGACCCGACGCGCCGACCACCGACCGTCCGCGTAGGTCACCTGCAGGTCCAGGTCGAAGCAGTCCGAGAGCAGCGACGACGTCAGCACGTCAGCTGCCGGTCCGGAGGCGAGCAGCACCCCGTCCTTCATCAGCGCCGCGTGCGTGGTCGTGGCGGGGAGCTCCTCGACGTGGTGTGACACCAGCACCGAGGACAGCTCCGGGCGGCGCAGCGCCAGGTCCTCGAGGGCGTCGACGAGATGCTCCCGGGCCGGCAGGTCGAGGCCCGCCGCAGGCTCGTCAAGGAGCAGCAGGGCCGGCTCCTTGACCAGGGCCCGGGCGATGAGCACGCGCCGCCGTTCGCCGTTCGACAGGTGGGTCCAGTTCCGCGGCGCCAGCGGGCCGATCCCCAGAGAGGACAGGGCTTCTCGGGCAGCGGCGACCTGCTCGGGCGTCGGCTCCCACCGCAGCGGAAGGCTGTTGGTGCCTGTGAGCCCGGTGAGGACGATCTGCTCGACTGTCGGGCGCCCCGAGGGACGGTGCCGTCCCTGCACGTGCCCGATCTGGGGCCAGAGGACCGAGAAGATGTCGACCCGGCCGAGCCGGTGTCCGAGCACGTCGACGGTGCCGGAAGAAGGGTGCTGCAACGCGCCGAGCAGCGACAGGACCGTCGTCTTGCCGCAGCCGTTCGGCCCGAGCAGCGCCCATCGCTCGCCGGCGCCGACCGTGAGATCGATGCCGCGGAGGATCTGAGTCTCATCGCGCCGGAAGCCGACATGGGACAGGACGGCGGCGGGGATCACCCCACCTGCCTAGC
>JAODNB010000039.1 GCA_025464795.1 Frankiales bacterium | reverse complement strand
CGCGTGCAGATCAGGCATGGAGGTCCTCCGCCAACAGGGGTTGCAGAGCGGCGCGGGCGTGCGAGAGCCGTGACTTGCAGGTGCCGACGGGGATGGCGAGCTCTCGGGCGACGGACGCGAGGTCGAGGCCGAGCAGGTAGTGCAGGACGACGACCTTTCGCTGGCCGAGCGGCAGCCCCGCGAGAGCCCGGGAGATGTCGACGCTGTCGGCAGTCGGCGCCGGCCGCTGGTCCGGCGGCCCGAGCCGACCAAGGGCGACGTGCCCGTTCCGCGTCTTGCGGAAGCGCTTGCTGAGCTGCCTCAGCGCCACACCGCGGACCCAGCCTTCGGGGTCCTCGTACGTCGAGACCTTCCACCACACCGGGATCAGCCGTGAGAAGGCGTCCTGGACGACGTCTTCGGCCTCGGACTGGTCACCGCCCACGAGCGTGACGACGCGCACGATCCTGGCGTAGGAGCCGGCGTACAGCTCGCGCAGGCCTGCGTCGTCGGGCACGGTCACACACTCAACACCCCCGAGGGAGGCATTTGGTTCACGCCAGCGCGTTGGCCTCGCGTACGACGTCGACGATGCGACCCATCACGGTCGTCATGTCGAAGTCCTTGGGCGTGAAGACAGCCGCGACCCCCAGCTCGCGGAGCTTGGCCGCGTCGGAGTCCGGGATGATCCCGCCGACGATCACGGGGATTTCGCCGGCACCGGCCTCGCGAAGTCCGTCGAGGACCGCCGGCACCGCCTCCATGTGCGACCCCGACAGGATCGACAGGCCGATGACGTGGACGTCCTCCTCGACTGCCGCGGCGACGATCTGCGCCGGGGTCAGGCGGATCCCCTGGTAGACGACCTCGAAGCCGACGTCACGGCCTCGGACCGCGATCTGCTCGGCACCGTTGGAGTGGCCGTCCAGTCCCGGCTTGCCGACGAGGAACCGGATCCGGGCGCCGAGCTCCTCGCCCGTCTCCTTGACGCGGGTGCGAACGGCAGCGATGGCTTCGCCTGCCTCGCCCACGACCGCGGTGCCGGAAACTCCCGTGGGTGCGCGGTACTCGCCGAAGACCTCGCGCAGCGCGCCGGCCCACTCCCCGGTCGTGACGCCGGCGCGGGCGCACGTCAGCGTCGCCTGCATGAGGTTGCCGTCGGTCTTGGCGGCGTCCCGCAGTGCGAGCAGCGACTCCTCGACAGCTCCATTGTCCCGAGCGGCGCGCCACTGCTGGATCGCCTCGATGGCGTGTCCCTCGACCGCGTGGTCCACGGTCATGATCGCGCCGTCGATGTCGGCGAGCAGCGGGTTCTCCTCGGTGGTCGTGAACTTGTTGACGCCGACGACGACGTCGAGCCCCTCCTCGATGCGACGACGCCGCTCGGCGTGGGACGCGACCAGCGCGGTCTTCATGTACTCCACGGCCTCCACCGCACCGCCCATGGCCTGCACCTTGTCGATCTCGGCCTGGACGCCCTCGCAGAGCGCGGCGACCTTGGCCTCGATGACGACGGAGCCCTCGAAGATGTCGTCGTACTCGAGCAGGTCGGTCTCGTACGCGAGCACCTGCTGCAGCCGCAGCGACCACTGCTGGTCCCACGGACGCGGGAGGCCGAGGGCCTCGTTCCAGGCAGGCAGCTGCACGGCGCGGGCCCGCGCGTCCTTGGACAGGGTGACGCCGAGCATCTCCAGCACGATGCGCTGCACGTTGTTCTCGGGCTGCGCCTCGGTGAGACCGAGCGAGTTGACCTGCACGCCGTAGCGAAAGCGCCGGTGCTTGGGGTTCGTCACGCCGTAGCGGTCGGTCAGCAGCTGGTCCCACAGCCGCGTGAAGGCGCGCATCTTGCACATCTCCTCCACGAACCGGACGCCCGCGTTGACGAAGAAGGAGATGCGCGCGCAGACCTCGCCGAAGTCCTCGTCGGGCACCTGGCCGCTGGCCTTCACCGAGTCGAGGACGGCGATCGCGGTGCACAGGGCGAACGAGATCTCCTGGACCGGCGTCGCCCCGGCCTCCTGCAGGTGGTAGCTGCAGATGTTGATCGGGTTCCACTTGGGGATCGACGTGACGGTGTACGCCACCATGTCGGTGATCAGGCGCAGCGACGGCCCGGGCGGGAAGACGTAGGTCCCGCGGGACAGGTACTCCTTGATGATGTCGTTCTGCGTCGTGCCGGCGAGCTGCGCCGGGACGGCTCCTTGCTCCTCCGCAGCCACCTCGTAGAGAGCCAGCATCCACATCGCGACCGCGTTGATGGTCATCGACGTGTTCATCTCCGCGAGCGGGATGCCGTCGAACAGGGCCCGCATGTCACCGAGGTGGCTGACCGGCACACCGACCTTGCCCACCTCACCGCGCGCGAACGGGCTGTCCGGGTCGTAGCCCGTCTGCGTCGGCAGGTCGAAGGCCACGCTCAGCCCGGTCTGCCCCTTGGACAGGTTGTTCCGGTACAGCTCGTTGCTCTTCGCCGGCGTGCTGTGACCGGCGTAGGTCCGCATCACCCAGGGCTTGTCGCGCTCCGTCATAACTCGCAGCGTAACGAGACCGTTGCAAGCGGCTAGACCTGCACCGCGTGATGTGTGTTACTGGCCGGTCACGTGCAGGAGCCGGTCCGGGGCGGTGCCATGCCCGGCGACGACCCCGGTCGTGGCTCCGCGGACCAGCGCTGCCCTCACCTGCGCCGGCGTGGCCGAGGGGTGCAAGCCCAGCCAGACCGCCGCCGCGCCGGCCACCAGCGGGGCAGCCATGGACGTCCCGGAGATGGTCTTGGAGGCGGAGTCGCTGGTGTCCCAGTCGGACGAGATGTTCAGGCCCGGGGCGAACAGGTCCACGCAGGTGCCGGTGTTCGCCCACGCGGGCTTGCCGTCGTGGATGTCGGTCGCACTGACGGTGATGGCGACGTGGGTGCGGGCAGGCGAGGTCTGGCAGGCGTCCGCACCATCGTTGCCCGCGGCGACCACGACTGTGATGCCGGCCCTGACGAGGGCCCGGACCTGCTTGTCGAGAGCGGCCGACGGTGCTCCTCCGAGGCTGAGGTTGAGCACGGACGGACCGGAGTGGTGAGCCAGGACCCAGTCCAGACCCCGCTGCACCGTCGCGGACGTCCCGCGTCCGTTGCAGTCGAGCACCCGGACAGCTACCAGGTGCGCCTTCTTGGCCACACCGAACCGCGAGCCGCCCACGAGCCCCGCGACGTGGGTGCCGTGGCCGTTGCAGTCGGTGGCCTCGCCGCCGTCCACCTCGTCGACGCCCGTGACCGCACGACCAGCGAAGTCGTGTGACGAGAGCCGGATGCCGGTGTCGACCACGAAGACGGTGACGCCCTCACCCCCCGAGCCCCAGCGGAAGGAGTGGTCCAGGGGCAGGGCCCGCTGGTCGATCCGGTCGAGGCCCCACGGAGGTGCGCTCTGCACCGTTGCGTGGGCCGGAACAGCGAGCAGGAGCAGCAGGAGCAGGACGAGACGACGCACGGGAACCTCCAAGGACGGGAGGAACCAGCGTGGCGCTCAGCGCGTGCCCTGAGCAGTTCCGGCAGGAGGTTGTGGACGGCCGCCCGGCCTGTGGATCAGAAGCGTGCAGTCGCCCGCGAGGACTGGTACTTGAAGCAGGAGCAGGCCGAGACCCAGGCGAGGTCACGCGCGCTCGACGGCGTGAAAAGGTGCGTGGGGGTCAGCGCGCTGGTCCCGAAGCTGACCGCCGTGCTGAAGGTCGGTGAGATGCGCAGGGCACCGGCGTAGATCGACCTCGCGTCAAGGCCCTTCTGCGAGCGAGCCCCTTCGACCGCCAGCAGGATGCTGTCGCACGCGGCGAGCGCGAAGAGCTTCGCAGTCCGCTTCCCGGAGAAGGTCTGACCGCCGGCTGCCATGAGCTTGAGGCAGGTGTCCTCACCCTTCCCCGTCGAACCGGGGTCGTTCTGGTCGCTCACGTCGTAGGCCGGCGCCCAGCCGATCCCGACCGCCCCGTTGTTGGCGCCCTTGGGCGACAGCGTCTCGAGGTTCGTGTACGGGTCGTTGTAGGACGTGATGCCGTACCGCGGCTTGTACTGCTGGTTCTGCGCGGAGTTCTGGAACGCCGTCAGCTCGAGGTCGGCGACGATCACGTGGTCGACGTTGTTGCCGTTCATGTAGGTCACCGAGTTGTTCTGCCCCTGAGAGGCATCGCTCCACTGGTAGACCAGTGCCCCCGGGTAACCGGCGCTCGCCAGCGCTCCCTTGATCTGGGCGGCGACCCGGGTGCCGGCCGGGGTCGTGCTCGTGACGATGCCGAAGACGGGCTTCTTGCTGCTCGGCTGACCGAGCCTGGCGTCCCAGCCGCTCATGTAGCCCTGGGCCTTCAAGCGGTTCACGAAGACGGGTGCGAGCTTGTCCCAAGCGACCATCGCGGTCTGGTAGAAGAAGCCCTCGAGGCCCTTGGTCGCGGTGGAGTCGGTGATCGCCGAGCTGGGCGAGAAGATCGGGGTTCCGGCCTTGGCGAAGCACCTGCGCAGGTTGTCGGTGTCCAACGTCGTCACCGGGTTGTACAGCGCGATGATCCGGCGGTCCTGCGTGAAGTCCGCGCAGACCGCCTGGCCCACCCGCACCGGATCAGCGGCGACGTCGGCGGTCTTGGTGTCGCGGAAGAGCATCTTGACCTGACGGCCCAGCAGCCCGCCGTGGTCGTTGACGTACTTCGCCACCGCGTTCGCGTCCGCCTCGAGGTCGCCGGGATCGAGGTTGATCCCCAGGCCGCCCGCGACGGTGTGGAGGTCGTTGACGGTGAGAGCGCCGACGTAGACGTACTTCGCGTCCCAGCCCGGGCCCTTGACCGGGATGCCCCCGGCCGACGGCCCAGCACCCGCTGCCGCGCTTCCCGAGGAGCCGGCTGCGCTCGCCGGACCAAGGCTGCCACCGCTCGTCGCGGACCCGCCCGCGGCGGTGCTGCCGGTGGACCCGGGCGCGAGTGCCCCTGACGTCCCACCGGGCGCCCCGCCGGAGGAGTCCGCGGTCGCCCCACTGCCGTCGGTCTGACCACCCACCTGCCCCTGGTCGACGCCTGAACCGCCGAGCTGCTGCTGGGAGCGGAGCTGGACGGTCGACGCACAGGCGGAGGACGCGAGGAGCGCCCCCACCAGGGCAAGGGACGGAAGCCGGGTCATACCGACAAGGTTCCCGAAACGCCCACGAGCGGGTAGAGCAACCCGTCACACACTTCGGCCCGGGTAGTGGTGGACCTGCCTACGCCGCTACGCGCACAGATCAGGCGCCTGTGCCGTCCGGCGCGTGGCGAGGACCTTGTCCAGGCGGGTGAGCAGCAGCAGCCGACCCACCCCGACGGGCACGTCCGACAGCACCAGCGTCCGGCCAGCACGCTGGGCTCGGCGGTGCGCCCCGACGAGGACACCGAGGCCGGTGGCGTCGATCGCCTCCAGCGCGGTCAGGTCGAGCACGAGCTCACCCTCGCCGACGTCGACAGCCCGCGCCAAGGCGTTGCGCACATCGGCGGCGGCGGTGACGTCGAGGCGTCCTGACAGGGCGACGAGCGAGCCGTCCTCCACGTGCGACCTCCCCAACCGGTGCATGTGCTCCTACGAGGGAAGACGCAGGAGAGCACCGTGCGGTTGCCACATGGTGATCACAATCGCGTCTCGAGTGGTGGAGCCACGCCGGTGGCGGCGTCGAGGTCGGGCGCACATACTCATGGCGTGCCAGTCGTGTCGAGCTTCCACTTCCTGCTCGGGCCCGTGATCGCTGCGGCCGCCCTGGGCCTGATCATCCTGATCTGCCGGTGGGTGTTCTCCACCGACCATCGCGAGGACCGGACGGGCCGCAGGACCCAGAAGGCCGTCGGCGACCTGGGGCTGCTCGTGGCCGTCGCGACCGTGCGCACCCGGGACGACGCGGAGATGCTGAAGGGCGTGCTGGCCGACGCGGGGATCCGCGCAGGGATCTCAGGCGAGTACGAGGTGCTCGTGTTCGGCAAGGACCTCGACCGGGCCCGGTCCCTCGTAGGCGCCCGCTAGTCGTTGCTCGTTAGTCGTTGGACGCACCTCCGGGCTCCTGACAGGCTCCTGACGTGAACTCCGGGCACGCTGTCGAGCTGCGGGGTGTGGTGAAGACCTTCGGCACGCGCCGGGCCGTGGACGGTCTCGACCTGGCGATCACGACCGGCTCCTGCGTCGGCCTGCTCGGCCCCAACGGCGCCGGCAAGTCGACGACGATGAAGCTCCTGACCGGTCAGTCGCTGGCCGACAGCGGCTCGATCACCGTCCTGGGTCACGAGCTGCCCAAGCACTCCAAGCTGGCACGAGCGCTGATGGGGGTGGTCCCGCAGGAGGACAACCTCGACGAGGACCTCACGGTGCGCCAGGTGCTCGAGGTCTTCGCGCGCCTGTACCGGGTGCCACCAGCACAGCGAGACGGAGCCGTCCGGCGGGCCATGGAGATTGCCACGCTCGCGGACCGTGCGGACGACCGCGTCAAGGAGCTCTCCGGCGGCATGAAGCGCCGGCTGCTGATCGGCCGCGCGCTCGTCCACACCCCCCAGCTGGTCCTGCTGGACGAGCCCACGGTCGGACTCGACCCCCAGGTACGCCAGGAGCTGTGGGGGCTCATCTCGCGGCTGCGGGACGAGGGCGTCACCGTGCTCATGAGCACCCACTACATCGAGGAGGCCGAGCGCCTCGCCGACGACGTCGCCGTCATGGCCCTCGGCAAGGTCGTGGCCCGTGGTGTCCCGTCAGCCCTCGTGGCGGAGCACGTGGGGACGGAGGCCCTCGAGGTGCACGCTCCGGCTGACCGGCTCGCCGACATCGCCGCCCGGGCGCTCCGGGCCGGGCTGCCCACCCGACGCACCGGAGCCTCGCTCGACATCCTGCGCGCGGAGACCTTCCGGGCGGAGGACGTCGGCGCGTACGGCGAGCAGGTGGGCGTACGTCGTCGCCGTGCTGTGCTCGAGGACGTCTTCGTGGTGCTCACCGGGGAGGAGGTCGCGTGATGAACAGGGTCGACCGCAGCGCCGTCGCGGGCGTGCTGCTGCGCGACTGGGTCGTCTACAAGCGGACCTGGAAGAGCAACACGGTCATCAGCGTCGTGGACCCCGTGGTGTCCCTGCTGGCCTTCGGCTTCGGCTTCGGCGCACTCGTGGCCAAGGTCA
>JAODNB010000022.1 GCA_025464795.1 Frankiales bacterium | reverse complement strand
TCTTCTGCGGGCTGTGCATCGAGGCCTGCCCGACCCGTTCGCTCACCATGACGAACGAGTACGAGCTTGCCGACTCGAGCCGCGCGTCGCTCATCTTCACCAAGGAGCAGCTGCTCGCGCCGCTGCTGGCCGGCATGGAGCAGCCGCCGCACCCGATGCGGCTGGGCACCACCGACACGGACTACTACCTCGGGAGCCCCTCGTGACCGTGGCAGCGAGCGCGTCCTTGCTCGCGGCGTCCAGCACGGGCGAGCAGATCGGCTTCTGGGTCTTCGCTCCGATCGCCGTCGTGGCTGCCCTCGCGATGGTCCTGGCCAAGAACGCCGTGCACTGCGCCCTGTTCCTCGCTGCGGTGATGCTCAGCCTCGCCGGCCTCTACGCGCTCCAGGACGCGCCCTTCCTCGCGGCCGTCCAGGTGATCGTCTACACCGGTGCGGTGCTGATGCTGTTCCTGTTCGTCATCATGCTCGTCGGCGTCGACAGCAGCGACTCGCTGGTCGAGACCCTGAGGGGTCAGCGTGCGGCGGCCCTGACCGTCGGGCTCGGCTTCGTCCTGCTGCTCACGTTCACCATCGGTGGAGCGGTCGCAGACGACAGCGTCGGGCTGGCCAAGGTCAACGCAGAGGGCAACGTCACCGGCATCGCCCGACTGCTCTTCACGAAGTACGTCTTCGCCTTCGAGATCACCAGCGCCCTGCTCATCACGGCGGCGCTCGGTGCCATGGTGCTGGCCCACAAGGAGCGGCTCGTCCCGCGACTCACGCAGAAGGAGCTGGCTCGCGCCCGCTTCGCAGGCAACGACCCGTTCCCGCTGCCCGGCCCGGGTGTCTTCGCCGCGGGCAACTCGATCGCCCGAGGGGCACTGCTGCCGGACGGCAGCATCGCGCCAGGCAGCCTCGCTCCGACCCTCGAGCGCCTGCCTGAACCTGACGTGGCCACGACGGAGGTCGCCACGTGAGCCCTGACTACTACCTGGTCGTCGCGGCGATCCTGTTCGTGGTGGGCGCCCTCGGCGTGCTCCTGCGCCGCAACGCGATCCTCGTGTTCATGTCCGTCGAGCTGATGCTCAACTCCGTCAACCTGACCCTCGTCACGTTCAGCCGTGAGAAGGGCACGCTCGACGGCCAGATCATGGCCTTCTTCGTCATGGTCGTCGCAGCCGCTGAGGTCGTCGTCGGACTCGCGATCATCATGAGCATCTTCCGCACCCGTCGGTCGGCCTCGGTCGACGACGCCAACCTGCTCAAGTACTAGGGGCCATGTTGATCACGACCTCGGAGCAGGTGCACTACGTACCTGCCAGCGGTGTGCTGTCGGCCGTGTGGCTGCTGCTCGCCCTACCCGCCGCCGGTGCGGTGATCCTGCTGCTGTCCGGCAGGGCCAGCGCCAAGTGGGGCCCCTACCTGGCGACGGCCCTCACCGGGTCGTCGTTCGTCTTCGCCGTCTTCTGCTTCTTCTCGCTGAGGGGGCACGCCACAGGGCAGCGGTCGCAGAACCTGCACCTGTTCAGCTGGATCCCCGTGGCCGGCTTCAAGGTCGACGCGGGCCTGCTGCTCGACCCGCTGTCGATGACCTTCGTGCTGCTCATCACGGGGGTCGGCTTCCTCATCCACGTCTACTCGCTCGGCTACATGGAGCACGACCCGCGCAAGAAGACGTTCTTCGCCTACCTGAACCTGTTCGTCACCGCCATGCTCCTGCTGGTGCTGGGCAACAGCTTCCTGGCGCTGTACGTCGGCTGGGAGGGCGTCGGTCTGGCCTCCTACCTGCTCATCGCGTTCTGGTTCTACAAGCCGGAGGCGGCGACCGCGGCGAAGAAGGCCTTCATCGCCAACCGGGTCGGCGACGTCGGACTCAGCCTCGCCATCATGATCATGTTCACGTCGCTCGGCACCACGAGCTACGAGGGCGTGTTCAGCAGCGGCGTCGCCGGCGGGACAGCGACGGCCATCGGTCTGCTGCTGCTGCTGGGCGCCTGCGGCAAGTCGGGTCAGTTCCCCCTGCAGACCTGGCTCCCAGACGCCATGGAGGGTCCGACACCCGTGTCGGCCCTGATCCACGCAGCGACGATGGTGACGGCCGGCGTCTACCTCATCGCCCGCTCGACGCCGGTCTTCAGTGCCAGCCCTGACGCGCAGACCGTCGTCACGATCATCGGCGCGGTCACCCTCGTCATCGGCTGCCTGATCGGCTGCGCGTACGACGACATCAAGAAGGTCCTGGCCTACTCGACCGTCAGCCAGATCGGCTACATGTTCCTCGCCGTCGGCATCCCGGGGGCGGGTGCGATCGCCATCCTGCACCTGCTGACGCACGGCTTCTTCAAGGCCTGCATGTTCCTGTCGGCCGGTTCGGTGATGCACGGCATGAGCGACCAGGTCGACATGCGCCGGTTCGGTGGCCTGAGGAAGTACATGCCGCTCACCTTCGGCTGCTTCCTCACCGGGTACCTGGCGATCATCGGCATCCCGCCCTTCGCCGGCTTCTTCTCCAAGGACAAGATCATCGAGGCCGCGTACGACCTCGGCGGCACCCGCGGCCCGATCTTGGGGACCGTCGCGCTGCTGGGCGCCGGCATCACCGCCTTCTACATGACCCGCCTCATGGTCATGACCTTCTTCGGCGAGAAGCGCTGGACCGAGGACCAGCACCCGCACGAGTCGCCGAGCGTCATGACCGGCCCGATGGTGCTGCTGGCGATCGGCTCCGCCGTCTCCGGTGGCCTCCTCGTGCTCGGGGGCGCCCTGCAGAAGTGGCTCGAACCGACCCTCGGCAAGCAGGTCGAGGTGGGCACCCACACCATCAGCCCGGGGGTCCTCACGGCCCTGACCCTCATCGTGGTCGCTGGTGGCGCAGCTGGAGCCTGGTTCGCGTACGGCAGGAAGGCCGTGCCCATCACGCCCCCTGTCGCCGTCACGCCCTTCACCGTCGCGGCCCGCAGGAACCTCTACTTCGACGCGCTCAACGAGTCCGTCCTGATGCGCCCCGGTCAGTACCTCACCCGGTTCCTCGTGTTCGTCGACAACCGCGGGATCGACGGCGCCGTGCACGCGCTCGCAGCCGGCGTGGGCGGTGGCTCCGGTCGGCTCCGGCGGTTGCAGACCGGCTTCGTGCGGTCCTACGCCCTGTCCATGTTCGGAGGGGCCCTGCTCGTCGTCGGCGCCCTGCTCGCAGTGAGGCTCGGACAGTGAACGCACCCCACGAAACCGCTCGCTTCGCTCACGCTTCCGCAGGGACCCCGCAGTGACACCCTGGCTCACCATCATCGGCGCAGTGCCGCTCATCGGTGCCGCCCTGCTCGCCCTCGTCCCGATGAAGGACCTCGTGGCGAAGCAGGTGGCGCTCGCCGCCTCTCTCGTCGTGCTCGTCCTCACAGCGGTCATGTGCGTGCACTTCGACCCGAACGGCGACCGCTTCCAGTTCGTGCAGGACCACGTGTGGATCAAGGACTTCGGCGTCCACTACTCGGTCGGTGCCGACGGCATCGCCCTCGTGCTCATCGCCCTCATCGCGGTGCTCGTCCCGGTGGTGCTCCTCGCCAGCTGGGATGACGTCGAGTCGCTCACGGGCGAGGGCAGTGATGCGCCCGCCGCAGCGAAGAAGAGCGTCCGTTCCTTCTTCGCGCTGCTGCTGGTCCTCGAGACGATGATGATCGGCGTCTTCGCGGCGACCGACGTCTTCCTGTTCTACGTGTTCTTCGAGGCGATGCTCATCCCGATGTACTTCCTCATCGGCTCCTACGGCGGCCCCCGCCGCTCGTACGCCGCCGTGAAGTTCCTGCTCTACAGCCTCGTCGGCGGGCTCCTCATGCTCGCGGCCGTCATCGGCCTCTACGTGCAGTCGGCGAAGGTCGGGACGGGCACCTTCAGCTTCGAGGCCCTGACGAAGCTCGAGCTCAGCCACACGACGCAGGCCTGGTTGTTCCTGGGCTTCTTCATCGCCTTCGCCATCAAGGCGCCGCTGTTCCCGTTCCACACCTGGCTTCCGGACGCCGGTGCGGAGGCACCCACGGGCAACGCCATCCTGCTTGTCGGAATCCTGGACAAGGTCGGCACGTTCGGCTTCCTCCGGTACTGCCTGCCGCTGTTCCCCTGGGCCGCCAAGGAGTTCGCGCCCTACGTCATCACGCTGTCCGTGATCGGCGTCATCTACGGCGCCCTCCTGGCCATGGGTCAGAAGGACCTGAAGCGGCTGGTGTCGTACACGTCCATCGCGCACTTCGGCTACATCGGGCTCGGCTGCTTCGCCTTCACGACGCAGGC
>JAODNB010000002.1 GCA_025464795.1 Frankiales bacterium | reverse complement strand
GCAGGTCAGTTCGCCACCGAGACCGGGGCGGTGCTGATCCACCCGTTCGACCACGCCAACGTCATCGCCGGGCAGGGAACGGTCGGGCTCGAGATCCTCGAGCAGTGCCCCGACGTCAAGACGATCGTGGTCTGCACCGGGGGAGGGGGCCTCGTAGCGGGCATCGCGGCCGCTGTGAAGGCCACCCGACCCGACGTGGAGGTCGTCGCCGCGCAGGCGGAGGGCGCGGCCTCGTTCGCGCCATCTCTCGCCGCAGGCTCCCCTCAGGCGCTCGCGACCATGACGACGATGGCCGACGGGATCTCGGTCGGCTGTCCTGGCGAGGTGACCTTCGTCCACGTGCGCGACCTCGTGGACCGCGTGGTGACCGTCGACGACGACGCGCTGTCCCGCGCCCTCCTGCTGAGCCTCGAGCGCGCGAAGCTGGTGATCGAGCCGGCAGGTGCTGCGGGCCTGGCCGCCGTGATGCAGGAGCCGGGCGCCTTCGAGCCACCCGTCGTCGTGGTCCTCAGCGGCGGGAACATCGATCCGCTGCTGCTGTCGAAGGTCATCCGGCACGGGCTCGTCGCCGCCGGCAGGTTCCTGTCGCTGGTCTGCCGGATCCCGGACCGGCCCGGAGAGCTGGCCCGACTGCTGGCCGTCCTCGGTGCCTCGGGCGCGAACGTCCTCGACGTCGAGCACCAGCGGACCGGCCGCAACCTGCACCTCGACGAGGTCGAGGTCGACATGCAGCTGGAGACCCGGGGCGCAGAGCACTCCGATGCCGTCATCACCGCGCTCACGGACGCTGGGTACGCCGTCTCGCCGAGCTAGCTGGTGTAGGGGGCGATGCCCGTCACGACGACCTTGATCTTGCGCTCTCCGAAGGTGACCTCGTCGCCCACCTTGTGGCCGGCGAGCGCCAGCCCGATCGGGGAGTCGGGGGAGTAGACGTCGAGGGAGCCGATCTTCCCGCCCTCATCGGTCGCGTTCTCCCGGTTGGCGTAGAGAAAGGTCTCCAGGTCCTCGTTGCCGGGGTCGCCGTAGTCCACGGTGACGACGCAGCCCTCCTCGACGACGTCGCCGCTGGGCACGGTTCCGACGCGCACGTCCCGGAGAAGCGCCGTGAGCTGCTTGATGCGGGCCTCGAGCTTGCCCTGCTCCTCCTTGGCGGCGTGGTAGCCGCCGTTCTCCTTGAGGTCACCCTCGTCGCGCGCCGCGGAGATCTTCTTGACGATGTCGGCGCGGATCGGCCCGGTCATGTCCTCGAGGGTCGCCTGCAGCCGGAGGTGGGCCTCCGGCGTGAGCCAGGTGGTCGCGGTCGCGCCGTCGGTGGTCATCGGACGATCCTAGGGCGAGCTCAGGACGAGCGCGGCCGCGAGCAGGCCGAGACGTCGACGGTGGCCGCTCTCCTGGTGGTGGGGACCACGTCGACGACCTGGACCGTGTCCCGCTCGGCGGGCCCGACGATGACGTCCTTGCGGCCCACGGTGAGGTTGTCCCGGTCTCGGGCGACGAGAGCGCAGGTGACGCTGGTCGTCAGGTCCTTGTGCACCTCGAAGGTGATCTGGACGCTCGTGCCGTCGATCACCTTGTACCCCGTCACGCCGTACCTGGTCCTGCCGTCGCTGAACCGGGAGTACCCGAACCAGGCGAACAGGACCAGAAGGAGCGCTCCGGCTGAGGCGCCGGCGATCAGGAGCCGCCGGGACAGGGGCTTCGGGTCGTCGTAGCGGCCGAGTGGGCGGCGGGGAGTGGTCATCAGGGACAATGATGCCTGTGAAGACCGGATCGAATGAGCAGCTCCGCCTGCTGTGCGTCCACGCCCATCCTGACGACGAGTCCAGCAAGGGCGCGGGAACGATGGCGAAGTACGTCCGCGAGGGCGTTGACGTCCTCGTCGTGACCTTGACGGACGGCTCGCGCGGCTCGGTGCTGAACCCCGCCATGGACACCCCTGAGGTCCAGGCCAACATCACCGAGGTCCGGGCCAAGGAGATGGAGCTCGCACGCGAGATCCTCGGCGTCCGCCAGGTCTTCATGGGCTGGGTCGACAGCGGTCTGCCTGAGGGTGACCCGCTGCCGCCGCTCCCGGACGACTGCTTCGCGGCCGGCGACCTCGAGGAGCAGACGCGCGCCCTGGTCGAGGTGTTCCGCAAGGAGCGGCCGCACGTCGTGACCACCTACGACGAGAACGGTGGCTACCCGCATCCGGACCACATCCGCTGCCACGAGGTGTCGATGGCCGCCTTCGAGGCGAGCGGTGACCCGTCCCGCTTCCCCGAGGCGGGTGAGGCCTGGCAGCCGTTGAAGCTCTACTACAACCACACGTTCCACAAGGCGCGGCTCATCGCCCTGCACACGGTGATGACCGAGCACGGCATCGAGAGCCCCTACAGCGAGTGGCTGGACAACTGGGTCGACAAGCCCGAGGACGAAGGCCGGCTGACGACCAGTGTCGAGTGCGCGGAGTACTTCCCCCTGCGCGACCAGGCCCTCATCGCGCACGCCACCCAGGTGGACCCCACGGGTCGCTGGTTCACGTGTCCCTTGGAGCTCCAGGTGCAGGCGTGGCCGACGGAGGACTTCCAGCTCGCCCGCTCGCACGTGAGCTCCACGCTGCCCGAGTCGGACCTGTTCGCGGGGATCCGATGACCCTTCTCGCCAAGGGAGTTGCCAACGGCTCCGCGGGCCCGCTGGGCCTGCTGATCGTGCTGCTCATCGGGCTCGCGCTCGTCCTGCTGATCCGCAACATGAACAAGCGCCTGAAGCGGCTGCCGGCCTCGTTCGACGAGGGCCCCGACGTCAGTCCTCCCGATGGCCCTTCTGGCGAGAGCGCTTCAGGTCCGAGCGCTGGCGCTTGACCTGAAGGCGGCGCTCCTTGCTGCCGCGTGACGGCTTGGTCGCCCGGCGGGGTGCCGGTGGCGGAGCCACCGCTTGCCGGAGCAGCAGCGTCATCCGGAGGGCGGCCGCGTCACGGTTCTGGAGCTGGCTGCGGTGCTCGCTGGCGGCGACGGTCAGTACCCCGTCGGTCAGCTTGCCGGCCAGGTTGGCCAGGGCGCGGTCGCGCAGCTGCTCCGGGACGACCTTGGCGACGTCGACGCTGAGCTCGGCTCGGCTGTCGGTCGTGTTCACGCCCTGACCCCCCGGCCCGGACGAGCGGCTGAAGCGCCACGTCAGGTCGGCCTCGGGGACGACGAAGCCGGCAGTCACCTCCAGGGGGCCGGGCACGCGTCCAGCCTGCCAGAAGCCGGCCGGTTTGGAGTTTCACACACTGGGCATCCGGTATCTGGGAAGCGTGTGCGCGGAGCAGTAGGGGAAGCGAGAGCCGGTGCAGTGGCGTCTTCGGCCTGAGAGCAGGGCCGCCGGGCAAGCGCGTCGTGACGCTGTTCGTTGGCTCGCCGCCCAGGGGCTGCCGGGCGGCACGACCGATGACGTCGCCGTGATCATCGCTGAGCTGCTGGCCAACGCGATCCGTGTCGCGCCGCGCACGGTGGTGCTGGACCTCGAGGTCGCGGCCGGCCGGTGCCATGTCACGGTCACCGACGACGGGCCAGGCTTCCGGGAGCTGCCGCCGGACACCCTCCCGCCCCTCGAGGCGGAGGGCAGTCGCGGGCTCTTCCTGGTGCGCACCCTGAGCAAGGGCTTCGCGGTTCAGAAGGGACCCGCCGGCACCGTCGTGTGCTGCTGGCTGCCGGTCAGCTTCGCTGCTGCGCCTGGTTCATGAGGGCCTGCGGGGTCAGGGTCCCCAGTCGGCGTCCCTCCGCGTCGGTGACCTCCACGCGGCCGTCACTGACGAGCAGCTTCGCGAGCACCTGACCCAGGTCGGCTGTGTGCGGGACGCTTGAGCTCACGCGTCCGTCGAACGGTTCCAGCGCCTCGAGGTCCAAGGGCGTGACGGACAGGGCTTTCACTGCGCGATCGGCTCCGACGAAGCCCGCGACGAACTCCGTGGCCGGTGACACCAGCAGGGCGGCGGGTGCGTCGTACTGCTCGAGGTGACCGCCCTCGCGCAGGATCGCCACGCGATCCCCCAAGCGCACCGCTTCGTCGATGTCGTGGGTGACCAGCACGACCGTCGTCCCTACCTCCGCCTGCACGCGCAGGAACTCGGTCTGCAACCGCTCCCGGGCGACGGGGTCGACGGCGCTGAACGGCTCATCCATCAGCAGCACCAAGGGATCGGCTGCCAGCGCGCGGGCGACACCGACGCGCTGGCGCTGCCCACCAGACAGCTGGGCGGGGTACCGGTCACCGTGCACCGCCGGATCGAGGCCCACGAGAGCGAGCAGCTCCTCGGTCCGCGCCCGGGTGCGCTTCTTGTCCCAGCCCAGCAGCGTCGGCACGGTGCCGACGTTGTCCCGGACCTTCTGGTGCGGGAACAGTCCGACGTTCTGGATCACGTAGCCGATGCGTCGCCGCAGCTGCACGGGGTCGACGCCGGCGACGTCCTCGCCGTCGAGCAGCACCCGTCCGGTCGTCGGGTCGATGAGCCGGTTGATCATCTTCATCGTCGTCGTCTTGCCGCATCCGGAGGGCCCGACGAGCACGCAGATCTCGCCCCGCTGGACCTCCAGCGACAGCTCCGCGACGGCAACTGTCCCGTCGGCGTAGGTCTTGGTCACGCCCTCGAGTCGGATCATGGCATCGTCAGGCACGTGCACATCCTGACATCAGCCGTCGCGCACCTGGACGCCTCCAACCCCTGGATCAGCGTCGACTTCGTCAGGGAGAACGCGGACGCTCTGAAGGCGGCCACGAAGCAGCACGTCCAGCTCGTGCTCCTCAGCGTCGGCTTCGGGTTGCTGCTGGCGGTGCCGCTGGCCCTGCTGGTGCGCGGTCACCGCCGGCTGTCGGGGTTGCTGCTCGGGACAACGGGAGTGATCTACACGATCCCGTCGTTGGCCCTGTTCGCCCTGCTCGCACCGATCACCGGCCTGACCCTCACCACAGCGGTGGTCGGCCTCACGGCGTACACGCTCCTCATCCTCGTCCGCAACGTGCTGGCCGGGCTCGATGGGGTTCCCGAGGAGGTGCGCGAGTCCGCGCGCGCCATGGGGATGGGCCGGATGCGCCTGCTGACGCGGGTCGAGCTCCCGCTCGCGCTGCCGACCATCGTGGCCGGAGTGCGCGTTGCGACGGTGTCCAACGTCGCGCTGGCGACAGTCGGCGTCGTGGTGTCGTACGGCGGCCTCGGCCAGATCATCTTCCTGGGGTTCCGGAGCAACTTCTACAAGGCGGAGATCTTCACGGGCACCGCGCTGTGCGTGCTGCTCGCGGTGATCGCGGACCTCGTCTTCCTCGGGCTCGAACGGCTGCTGACCCCGTGGGCCCGGCGATGAGCCTCTTCGGTGACACGGTCAGCTGGCTGCTGGACGGCTCGCACTACACCGGACCCGAGGGCGTGCCGCACCGGCTGCTCGTGCACCTCGGCATCTCGGCGGCCGCAGTCGGTCTCGCTGTCCTGGTGGCCCTTCCACCCGCAGTCTGGCTGGGACATCGGCGATCTCGCCTCGGCAACGCGCTCGTCGCGCTCTCCAACGCGACGCGTGCCCTTCCGGTCTTCGGCGTGCTCATCATCCTCGCGACGACGTCCCTGGGGCTGAGCACGAAGTCCACGGTCCTCGCGCTGACGCTGTTCGCGATCCCGCCGCTGCTCAGCAACGCCTTCGTCGGGGTGCGCGAGGTCGACCCCGACGTGGTGGAGGCGGCCCGGGGCAGCGGGATGTCAGGGCTGCAGCTGCTGCGGGCCGTCGAGCTGCCGCTGGCGCTGCCGCTCATCGCCGCGGGGCTGCGAACGAGCGCAGTCCAGGTCGTGGCTACCGCGACGCTCGCCGCCTACGTCGGCGGGGGAGGCCTCGGGCAGTTCATCAACGAGGGGTTCGCGCGCGGTGACCAGACCGAGACGGCTGCGGGCGGCGTGCTCGTCGCGCTGCTCGCCCTGCTGGTCGAGCTGGTGCTGGCGCTGCTGCAGCGGACCCTGCAGCCACCCATCGAAACCCGACTGTGACGGTGATCGACTTGGTCGCCGATGGGCTGGTCTGGTAGGTCTGTTCCTGCGGGGGAAGCGCCCTGCCCAGACACGCGGCCGCG
>JAODNB010000412.1 GCA_025464795.1 Frankiales bacterium | reverse complement strand
CGATCGCCCGAGCGCAGACCAGGATCATCTCGCGGGTGAGCTCGGCCACCGTGTCGTAGTCGCCGTACGCCTCGTAGAACTCCAGCATCGTGAACTCAGGCGAGTGCGTGGAGTCCATCCCCTCGTTCCGGAAGTTCTTGCCGATCTCGAAGACCCGGTCGATGCCGCCGACGACGGCCTTCTTCAAGTAGAGCTCGAGGGAGATCCGGAGCGAGACGTCGAGGTCGAGGGCGTTGAAGTGCGTGGTGAACGGGCGCGCCGCGGCACCGCCGTGGATGACCTGGAGGGACGGCGTCTCGACCTCGATGAACCCACGGTCGTGCAGCACTTGCCGGACCAGCCGAGTCACGGTCGCGCGGTCGCGCACCATCTGGCGGCTGCTCGGGTTGACGGCCAGGTCGAGGTAGCGCTGCCGCACCCGGGTCTCGGGGTCGGTGAGGCCCTTGTGCTTGTCGGGCAGGGGCCGCAGCGCCTTGCTGGTCAGCTGCCAATCGGTCGCGAGGACGCTGAGCTCGCCGCGCCGACTGCTGATGACCTCGCCCGTGATCCCCACGTGGTCTCCGAGGTCGACGTCGGCCTTCCAAGCAGCCAGGCGCTCCTCGCCGACGCCGTCGAGGCTGATCATCACCTGGATCTGGGACTCGCCCTCGCTGATCGTCGCGAAGCAGAGCTTTCCGCCGGTCCGGCTCAGCAGGACCCTGCCTGCGATGCCGACCACCTCACCGCTCGCTGTGTCGACCGCCAAGCCCTCGTGCGTCGCGCGGACAGCCGCGATCGAGGTGGTCCGGGGGTAGCCGAGGGCGTAGGCAGGCGTCCCGGAGGCGGCCAGTCGCTCGTACTTCTCGCGGCGCACGCGGACCTGCTCCGGGAGGTCTGTCTCGTCAGTCACCCGCAGAGACTATTGGCTAGCGTGAGGCCGTGGACTCCCGCCGTGCCCTGTCGTTCGGTGCCGCTGCTGACGTCTACGCACTCGCTCGGCCGACCTACCCGGTGGACGCCGTCCGGTGGTGCCTGCCGCCCGACGCCACGCGCGTCCTCGACCTCGGAGCCGGTACGGGCAAGCTGACGTCGGTGCTCCTCGGGCTGGGCATCGACGTCGTGGCCGTGGAACCGGACGACGAGATGCGCGCCCGGATCGACCCGCGCGCGACGGCTCTCGAGGGCTCGGCTGAGCAGATCCCCTTGTCTGACGGGCTGTTCGACGCGGTCGTCGTCGGCCAGGCCTGGCACTGGTTCGACCGCGAGGTAGCTCTCGCGGAGGTGACCCGGGTGCTCCGTCCGGGAGGCACGCTCGGACTGCTGTGGAACCTGATCAACGACGCCGAAGGGTGGCCGCTTACCGTCGCGGAGGTCGTCGGTATGGAGGACCGCGCGTCGTTCGTGCAGGAGTCGGACAGTCGCCCCTACGACGAGCAGGACGGGTTGGAGCCCTGGGCGCGGGAGCTGTTCCGGCACACGCAGGTCGCGGACGCCGAGCTGGTCGTCGCGAACATCGCGTCCCGCAGCAGCGTCATCCTGCTCCCCGCCGAGGACAGAGATGCCCTGCTTGAGCGGGTTCGTCACGCTGTCCCGGAGGGCAGGTTCCTGGTCCCTTGGGTCACAGACGCGTGGAGAGCCGTCCGCCCTGGATAAGGTCCGCCCGTGAGCCAGGTCGCGTCGATCCCTGAGGCCGTTGACCGCATGACCGCGATCGATGCGGCCCTGCCCGCCGGCGACGGCGTCGCAGCGTTCAACCGGATGTACCTGCGGGTCACCGTCGAGGTGGGCCAGGTCGTCCAGGGCACGACGTTCGAGCACGCCGAGTTCCTCGAGCGCCTGGACGTGAACTTCGCGAACCTCTACCTCGACGCGTACGACGCCGACGTCCGCGGCGAGCGGGTGCCTGCCGCGTGGGCGCCGCTGTTCGACGCGCGCCGCAAGGACAGCACCCACCCCGTGCAGTTCGCGTTCGCGGGGATGAACGCGCACATCAACCACGACCTCGGACTGGCGGTCGTCTCGACCTGCCGCGAGATGGACCTCGGCCCCGAGGACGACACCCCCGAGCACCGGGACTTCCGGACGACCAACGAGGTGCTCGACCAGCTGATGCCGGTGGTGAAGAGCTGGTTCGAGGCGGGCCTGTTCGGCCGCGTCGACCACGCGGCCGGCCGGGTCGACGACGCCTTCGAGCGCTGGGGCATCGCTGCGCTACGGGCCGCGGCGTGGGACGTGAGCAAGCTGGTCTGGGCCCTCGATGACCACCCGCACGCGCAACAGCTGTTCCTGCGGAGCCTGTCCCGAGGCGTGGAGACCACCGGCCACGCACTTCTCATCTGACCTGCGTTCAGAGGTTCTTCTCGTAGACCAGCCGCAGGCCGATGAGGGTCAGGTCCGGCTCGTGCTCGTCGATGGACTCGCAGAGGTCGACCATCAGCGTGGACAGGCCGCCGGTCGCGATGACGCGAGGCCTCCTCGCACCTCCGAGCTCACGTGAGATCCGCGCGACCATCCCGTCCACCTGCGACGCGAACCCGTAGACCAGACCGGACTGCAGCGCCTCGACCGTCGTCTTGCCGATGACCGATCGCGGCTCGACGAGCTCGACCTTGAACAGCCGGGCCGCTCGCGCGGCGAGGGCATCCACGGAGATCTCGACACCGGGAGCGAGGGCGCCTCCGAGGAACTCGCCCTTCTCGCTGACGACGTCGAAGTTGGTGGAGGTGCCGAAGTCGACGACGATCGCCGGGCCGCCGTACAGGGTGTGGGCCGCCAAGGTGTTCACGATGCGGTCCGGCCCGACCTCCTTCGGGTTGTCGTACATCAGCGCCACGCCGGTCTTCACGCC
>JAODNB010000391.1 GCA_025464795.1 Frankiales bacterium | reverse complement strand
GGCATCACCTGCGTCGTGGGCCCCAACGGCTCGGGGAAGAGCAACGTCGTCGACGCCATCGCCTGGGTCCTCGGCGAGCAGGGGGCGAAGGCGCTCCGCGGCGGGAAGATGGAAGACGTCATCTTCGCCGGCACGCCGGGCAAGGCACCCCTCGGTCGCGCCGAGGTCACCCTCACGATCGACAACACCGACGGCGCGCTGCCGATCGAGTACGCCGAGGTCAGCATCACCCGCCTGATGTTCCGGGACGGTGCGTCGGAGTACAGCATCAACGGCTCCCGCTGCCGCCTCGTGGACGTCCAGGAGTTGATGAGCGACAGCGGCATCGGCCGTGAGCTGCACGTCGTGGTCGGCCAGGGCCAGCTCGACGCGGTGCTGTCGGCCCGGCCTGAGGACCGACGGGCCTTCATCGAGGAGGCGGCCGGCGTCCTCAAGCACAAGAAGCGCAAGGAGAAGGCGCTCCGCAAGCTGGAGGCCATGCAGGCCAACCTGACCCGCCTGCAGGACCTCACCAGCGAGCTCCGCCGCCAGCTCAAGCCGCTCGGGCGGCAGGCTGAGGTCGCGCGCCGCGCCGGGGAGGTGCAGGCCGACCTCCGCGACGCGAAGCTCCGCCTGCTGGCCGACGACCTGCTTCAGCTGCGCACCGCGCTCGACGCCGAGGTGCGCGACGAGACCCAGCTCCGCGACCGCCGCTCGGTGGTGGAGCAGGAGCTCGCTGCAGCCCAGCAGCGCGAGCAGCAGCTCGAGGCCGCAGCGATCGAGCAGGCGCCGCGGCTCACGCGTGCGCAAGAGACCTGGTACCGGCTGTCGGCCCTCGAGGAGCGGCTCCGCGGCACGGCCACGCTTGCCTCTGAGCGGCATCGGCACCTCACCTCCGAGCTCCCTGAGGAGGCCCGCCAGGGTCGCGACCCGGAGCAGCTCGAGCGAGAGGCCGCTGGGGTCCGGGAGCAGGAAGTGCAGCTGGCCGAGCAGATGGGTCAGGACACCGAGCGGCTCCAGTCCGCGGTCACCCGTCGCACCGATGCCGAGGCCGCGCTGGCGTCGGAGGAGAAGGCGCTGGTCGTCGCCCGGCGCGCGATCGCCGATCGGCGTGAGGGACTGGCCAAGCTCACCGGGCAGGTCGGCGCGCTCAGGTCCCGGGCGTCGGCGGGTGAGGCCGAGATCGGCCGCCTGTCCGGCCAGCTGGACGAGGCGCTCGCCCGGGTCGAGCGCGCTGTCACCGACCTGGAGGCCCTTCAGGCGCAGGCCGGGGGGCTCGACGAGGGGGAGGTCGGCCTCGACGAGCGGCACGAGATCGTCGCCACGGCCCTGGCCGACGCCCAGGACCGGCTCGCCGTGCTCCAGGCCGACGAGCGCGAGGCCGAGCGTGACCGCTCCACGTGGGCCGCCCGACGCGACGCGCTCGCGCTGTCGCTCGCCCGCAAAGATGGCTCAGGTCATCTCCTCAGCAGCGACGTGCCCGGTGTCCTCGGGACGGTCGCCAAGCTGGTCACCGTCCAGCAGGGTCACGAGGTCGCGGTCGCCGCCGCCCTGGGTGCCGTCGCGGACGCGGTCGCGGTCGCCTCACCGGCCGAGGCCGCCGCCGCGCTGCAGCACCTCAAGTCGCACGACGCCGGTCGGGCGGGGCTGCTGGTGAGCGGCGCCTCCTACGAGGACGAGCAGTGGCCGGCGCTGCCCCCCGGTGCGCAGTGGGCCATCGACCTGCTCGAGGCACCGTCCTCCCTGCGACCCGCCCTGACCCGCGCGTTGCGACGCGTCGCTGTCGTCGGCTCGCTCGATGACGCCCGTCGGCTCGTCGAGACCGTCCCGGACGTCCGGGCAGTGAGCGCCGAGGGCGATGTCCTCGGTGCCGACTGGGCGGCCGGAGGCAGTGCCTCCGCCCCTTCGCTGCTCGAGGTCCAAGCGGCCGTCGACGAGGCGTCCTCGCAGCACGACGAGGCCGACCGTCGCCACACTCGTCTGTCCGCTGAGGTGACACAGGCTCAGACGCTCGTCGCCACCCAGCAGGCTGCGGTGCACGAGGCCCTCGCCGCTCTGCACGACAGCGACGCCCGGATGGCAGCCCTCGGCGAGCAGCTGGGGCTTCTGGCGTCCGCTGCTCGGTCCGCCGAAGCGGAGGCGGGGCGCCTCGAGCAGGCCCGTACCAGGGCTGAGGAGGCGCGGGACCGCGACCTGTCCGGGCTGGCCGAGCTGGAGGAGCGCCTGGCCGCCGCCGAGCAGGCCCCCGCGGACGAGGAGCCGTCCACCGAGCTCCGGGACAAGCTCGTGCAGTCAGCCGCTGACGCCCGGGCCACCGAGGTCGAAGCCCGGCTCGCCGTCCGTACAGGGGAGGAGCGCGCCAAGGCGCTCGCCGGGCGGGCTGAGTCGCTCGAGCGCGCCGCCCGTCAGGAGCGTGCAGCCCGCGAGCGGCTCGTGGCACTGCGCTCGCAGCGCGAGCGGGGTGCCGTGGTCGCCGCCGACGTCGTACGCGGGGCACAGGTGGCTCTCGGCCGGATCGCGGTGTCGCTGCAGCTGGCCGCGCAGGAGCGCGAGGCCGCCCAAGCCGCCCGGACCATCACCGAGGGCGAGCTGCTCGCGCTGCGGGCCACCGGTCGCGAGCTGTCCACCGAGCTGGACCGCCTGACGGACGTCGTGCACCGCGACGAGGTCGCCCGAGCCGAGCAGCGACTGCGCATCGAGGCACTCGAAGCACGCGCGGTCGAGGAGTACGCCGTCCCGCTGGAGACGCTGCTCACCGACTACGGGCCCGAGGTGCTCGTCCCCCCTGTCGCCGTCGTCGAGGGGGAGGAGCCGGCCGAGTCGGTGCCGTACGACCGCGCGGCGCAGGAGAAGCGCGCCGCGACGGCCGAGCGCGCGCTGGCGCTGCTGGGCAAGGTCAACCCCCTGGCCCTGGAGGAGTACTCCGCGCTCGAGGAGCGGTCGGCGTTCCTCACCACCCAGCTTGAGGACCTGAAGGACACCCGTCGGGACCTGCTCACGGTGGTCAAGGACGTCGACGACCGCATCCACGACGTGTTCAAGAGCGCCTTCGATGACACCGCCCGGGAGTTCGTCGACGTCTTCGCGACGCTGTTCCCCGGCGGTGAGGGCAGGCTGGTGCTCACCGAGCCGGACGACCTGCTCGCGACCGGCATCGAGGTGATGGCTCGGCCCGCCGGCAAGAAGGTCAGCAGGCTGTCGCTGCTGTCCGGCGGTGAGCGGTCCCTGACTGCGATCGCGCTGCTCGTCGCCATCTTCCGCGCCCGCCCCTCTCCGTTCTACGTCATGGACGAGGTGGAGGCCGCACTCGACGACCGGAACCTCGGGCGGCTGCTCGAGGCCCTCGAGTCCCTGCGGGAGTCGTCGCAGCTCATCGTCATCACGCACCAGAAGCGGACGATGGAGATCGCCGACGCCCTCTACGGCGTGACGATGCGCGGCGATGGCGTCTCGACCGTCGTCTCGCAGCGCCTCCGGGAGCGCGAGAACGCCTGACCCTGCTCGGGTGACGACTACGGTCTAGGGCGTGCTCGAGATCCTCATCGTCATCGGGGCAGTCCTGCTGCTCAGCGTCGTGCTGGCCGTGGGCCTGGTCACCGGCCGGGGCAAGAGGTCGCTACCGGCCGCCGCGCCGCCGGAGCACCCGGTCCTGCGCGACGACCTGCAGCCCCCGGAGCCCCTGCGGCACGTCGAGGACGTGGAAGCGCCGCTGCTCACAGGCGGCCTCGACGTCCCGGAGCCCACAGCAGGCCGGCTCGGGCGGCTGCGCAGTCGCCTCGCCCGCTCGCAGACGACGCTCGGCCGAGGGCTGTTCGCGCTGCTGTCGCGCGACAACCTCGACGACGACACGTGGGAAGAGGTCGAGGACACGCTGCTCACCTCCGACATGGGGGTTGCCGCAACGCAGGACCTCGTCAGCCGTCTGAAGACCAAGGTCCGCGTCGACGGGGTGAAGACCGCGAGCGAGCTGCGGGTGCTGCTGCGTGAGGAGCTCGTCACGAGCATCGGCCGCGATGTGGACCGGTCCCTCAAGACCCTGCCGCACGCCGATCGGCCAGCGGTGATCCTCGTCGTGGGCGTCAACGGCACCGGCAAGACGACGACGTGCGGCAAGCTCGCCCGGGTCCTGGTCGCCGACGGCCGCTCCGTCGTCCTGGGGGCCGCGGACACGTTCCGGGCCGCGGCCGCCGACCAGCTCGAGACCTGGGGCTCCCGAGTGGGCGCCGAGACCGTACGCGGACCTGAGGGCGGCGACCCCGCGAGCATCGCCTTCGACGCGGTGAAGCGCGGCATCGAGGTGAAGGCCGACACGGTCCTCATCGACACCGCTGGGCGGTTGCACACCAAGACCGGCCTGATGGACGAGCTCGGCAAGGTGAAGCGGGTCGTCGAGAAGCACGGGCCGGTCGACGAGACGCTGCTGGTGCTCGACGCGACGACCGGCCAGAACGGTGTCGTCCAGGCCCGCATGTTCACCGAGCTGGTCGACATCACGGGCATCGTGCTCACCAAGCTCGACGGGACGGCCAAGGGCGGCATCGTCGTGGCCGTCCAGCGCGAGCTCGGCATCCCGGTGAAGCTGATCGGCCTCGGAGAGGGGCCCGACGACCTCGCTCCCTTCGAGCCCGAGGCCTTCGCCGACGCCCTGCTGGGAGACGAAGCCGCCCTCTAGGGAACAGCGGCAAGCGCTTGAACGTTCAAGTGTTCATGGCAGACATTCGGACGAGGGTGACGGTGCCCCTGCGCTTCCCCGACGGGTACGAGACGACAGCGCAGGTCGTCACGTTCTTCGGGTTGACCGACGGCAAGGAGCACCTGGCGTTCGGGCTGGGCGACCTCCACGCAGCGACACCGCTCGTCCGGCCGCACTCCGAGTGCCTGACAGGGGACGTGTTCGGCAGTCAGCGCTGCGACTGCGGTCCCCAGCTGCGTGAGGCGGTCGAGCGGATCACGGACGCGGGGGGCTGGCTGCTCTACCTGCGTCAGGAGGGCAGGGGCATCGGGCTCTACGCCAAGCTGGACGCCTATGCGCTGCAGGACAGCGGCCTGGACACCTACGAGGCCAACGTCGCTCTGGGCAGGGGTGAGGACGAGCGCGACTACGCCGCCGTCGCCGAGATGCTGACCGCTCTCGGGGTGACGCAGGTCGACCTGCTGTCGAACAACCCCGACAAGGGCGACCAGCTCGAGCGCCTCGGCGTCAGGGTCCGGGAGCACGTGGCGACGGGCGTCCACCTGTCGGAGGCCAATGCCCGCTACCTGCACGCGAAGGTCGAGCACACCCTGCACACGCTCGACCTGAGCGCGGCATGACAGCCACCTCCACCCTCGAGAGCTCTCGGGGTGGCACCGTGTGCACCGTGACGAGGTGGCTGACCGACGACGAGCAGCGGGCCTGGCTCGCCTGGCTGGGCGCGACAGAGCTGCTGATGGCTTCGCTCGATGCCCAGCTGCAGCGTGACGCCGGCTTCCCGCACGCCTACTACGCGATCCTGGCCCAGCTGTCCCACGCTCCCGATCGCACGCTGCGGATGAGCGACCTGGCCGGCGTCGTGAACGCCAGCCCGAGTCGGCTCAGCCACGCCATCGGCAAGCTGGAGGACCGTGGGTGGGTCACCCGCCGCCCAGGTCCGACCGACCGTCGCAGCACGCT
>JAODNB010000350.1 GCA_025464795.1 Frankiales bacterium | reverse complement strand
CAACGTCGAGCTGGCCGCCCGAACCCGACGCCTGGCCGCCGGTCTCACCCAGTGGGGTGTGCGGCCGGGCGATCGGGTGGCGGTCGTGCTCCCCAACCGTCCCGAGCTCCTCCAGCTGTACGGGGCGCTGTGGCGGGCCGGCGCCGCCGCCACGCCTGCCCTCCCTGCGCTGACGCCGGAGGAGGTCCGGCACGTCCTGCGCAACTCCGAGGCGGTCCTGCTGATCACCGAGGACGAGCGGCTGCACGGCCTCGGTGTCCCGACCATGGACCTCGCCCAGCTGCGCGAGCTCGAGTCCGTTGACGAGGCTGACGCCGCTCCTCGCTCCCCGGAGGACCTGGCGGCCCTGCTCTACACCGGGGGCACCACGGGTCGTGCCAAGGGCGTCATGCTCAGCCAGGGCGGCCTGCTCGCGATCACCAAGGCGCGTGAGTCGGTGACGGCCACAGCTGGTGCGCACACCTCGGTCGTACCCCTGCCCCTGTCGCACGTCTACGGACTGGTGACCACCGCGTCCCGCATGCACATGAGCGAGCCCGGCCTGCTCGTGCTGCAACGGCGCTTCCAGGCCGAGGGCTGGATCTCGCTCGTCGAGCAGCACCGGGCGCAGGCCAGCTCCATGGTCCCGTCGATGGTCCAGCAGCTGCTGCTCCAGCCGCTCGAGGACCACGACCTCAGCAGCCTCACCTATGTCACCACCGGTGGGGCGCCGCTGCCGCTGCCGGTCTGGCACGAGCTGGAGCGCCGACTGCCGCACGTGCGCCTCTGCGACGGCTACGGGTGCACCGAAGCCACGTCCACGGTGAGCATGAACCCACCGGACGCCCGCCGTCACGGGTCGGTCGGCAAGCCCGTACCCGGGGTGTCGGTGGCGATCGCCGAGGACGGCGAGGTCCTCGTGCGCAGCCCTGGGGTGATGCTCGGCTACCACCGCGACCCGGTGGCGACAGCCGAGACGCTCGACGGCGGCTGGCTGCACACCGGTGACGTCGGTCGGCTGGACTCCGACGGCTACCTGTGGATCACCGACCGCCTGAAGGACGTCATCCTGCGGGGTGGCTTCAACGTCTACCCGCGGGACGTGGAAGACGCCCTGCTGGCCCACCCGGCCGTCGCAAGAGCCGCCGTCGTCGGCCGTCCGGACCCCGTGCTCGGCGAGGAGGTCGTCGCGTTCGTGTCCCTGCGGGCGCCCGTGACTGCGGCCGAGCTGCTCGCCTTCGGCCGGGAGACCATCGCCGCCCACAAGGCGCCGCGGGAGGTCCACGTCGTCGACGAGGTGCCGCTCACGAGCGTCGGGAAGACCGACCGCAAGGCCGCCCGGGCCCTGCTGGCCGCCCACCCTCCGGCTGTGTCGTGACGAGCACCCGCAGGGTTCCGCTATGCTTCAGCGGTCCCCGACGGCTTGCGGTGGGACACGCCGTAAGCCAGCGGCGCGGTCCCCATCGTCTAGTGGCCTAGGACTCCACCCTTTCAAGGTGGCTACGCGGGTTCGAATCCCGTTGGGGGTACCACAGCACCACAGCAAGAAGGCTTGGAGAACCATCCAGGCCCCGTAGCGCAGTTGGTTAGCGCGTCGCCCTGTCACGGCGAAGGTCGCGGGTTCGAGTCCCGTCGGGGTCGCAAGACACAGCAGCACGAACATCAAGGTCAGGTAGCTCAGCTGGTAGAGCACACGCCTGAAAAGCGTGGGGTCGGCGGTTCGAGCCCGCCCCTGACCACAGCAGACAGGCCGCGTCCCGCACTGGGGACGCGGCCTTGTTCGTGCGCGGGCCCGGACACGCGAACGGCGCCGGACCTCGAGGAGGCGGCGCCGATCGGCGTGCTGGGAAGCCGGCCCTAGGCCGAGCAGGACGGAGCCGCTCGGGACCCAAGGCTCTGGAAATGCCTGGGGAACCCTGCCAGCGGCAGAGCCAGGGTCAGCTCTGGCGGGGCTGCGGGATTCCGGCGAGAAGGGCGCGGACCTCGGCCTCGCGGTAGCGGCGGTGGCCACCCAGGGTGCGGATCGAGGTGAGCTTCCCGCTCTTCGCCCAACGGGTGACGGTCTTGGGGTCCACGCGGAACATGGACGCGACCTCAGCCGGTGTCAGCAGGGCCTCAGCGTCGGGGGTACGGGTGCTCATCGGGCGGTCCTCTCGGCGGAGCTTGGTCGAGCCTGGCTGCTCGCCTGGCTCCGAGTCAGACAGTGCCCGATGCCCTCCTTGTCCGATATGGCCCATGCGGGTCATCTTGGGACTAGTCCTTCCGGTCTGGCCCCCGAACCACTAGTTCGCGGACTCGACCGACTGCAGCGCCTGCATGCGCGCGGTCATCCTCCCGTAGGCCGCTGCGGCCTCCCCGCCGTCGCCCTTCGCCAGGTGCGCGATCGCTCCCGCCATGTCCCGCGCCGACTCGTCCTGCGTCAGCTCGGCGTCGTCCAGCAGGTGGACGAGGTCGCCGTAGTCGAGCTCCACCAGCGACCGCGGGTGGAACTCCTCGAGCCAGCGCCCGAGGTCCTCGACACCCTCGGTGACGCTGGGGTCCCCGACGGTCGCCCGGAGGACCGCCAGGGCGCGCGCCACGCGCCGGCGCGCCCGCGACATGGCCGTCCGGTAGACGAGCTCCCGTCCGGTACGACGGCCGAGCGGCGCGCCCGCGGGATCGACGGGCTCCCCGAGCGACATCACCCGCTCCTCGGGGTCGACGAGCAGGAACCACCGCAGCGGCACCTGCCAGGTGCAGGTGCGGACGTGGGTGGTGATGGTCCCGTGCTCCGCTCGCCAGCGGTCCAGCTCGACCTCGGCGCGCTCGAGCATCCGTGCCGGGGCGAAGGCCTCCGACACCAGGTCAGGGAGGTCGGCGCAGAAGTCGAGCAGCGCCTCCTGGGACCTGATCGCCGTCCGCCAGGGGCTGATGAGGGTCACGCCGTCGACCTCGAGGACATGGGCGTGGTCGCCGACCTCAGGCAGCTCCCGCGCCACCAGCGCGTGCAGGGCGACGGCCCGTTCGAGGGCCACACCGGCATGCGCGGAAAGGAAGTGGCCGTCGGCCACGTAGGCGTCCCAGTGCGCGCGCTCGGCCCCCTCGAACGCTGCGAGCGGCTCGTACACGCGCAGGCTGGCCGCAAACACCGTCACCGCGCCATCGTCGCACGCCGTGGGCTCGTCGCTCCCTCATCGCTATCGTGATTCCCACGCGGCACACCTCCCGCGACTCCGCCAACGCTCCACAAGAGCCGGCATCGATGCAAAGGACCACGAGTGACCACAGGCTTCGGCGTCTTCGACCGCACGGACCAGATGAAGGACGCAGGGCACGAGCAGGTCATGTTCTGCCAGGACCCGCAGAGCGGGCTCCGCGCGATCATCGCGATCTACTCGACCGCCCTGGGTCCGGCTCTCGGCGGGACCCGGTTCTACCCGTACCCGGACGAGGCAGCTGCCCTCACGGACGTCCTCAAGCTGTCGAAGGCGATGGCGTACAAGGCCGCCTGCGCCGGCGTGGACCTCGGCGGCGGCAAGGCCGTCATCCTCGGCGACCCCACCACCCTGAAGACCGAGCAGCTGCTGCGCGCCTACGGCCGCATGGTCGAGTCGCTCGGGGGCCGCTACTACACGGCCTGCGACGTGGGCACCTTCGTGCAGGACATGGACGTGATCGCCAAGGAGACCCGCTTCGCCACCGGGCGCTCACCTGAGCACGGCGGCGCCGGCGACAGCGCGGTGCTGACGGCGTACGGCGTCTTCCAGGCCATGCGTGCGGCTGCCCAGCAGACCTGGGGGGAGCCGACCCTGACCGGCAAGCGGGTGGCGGTCGAGGGTGTCGGCAAGGTGGGGCACCACCTCGTGGAGCACCTGCTCGAGGACGGGGCCACGGTCGTGGTCTCCGACGTCAACGACGCCGCCTTGGCCCGGATCTCCCCCGCCGCCCAGCGCGCCACCGTCGCCGAGCTGCCGCTGCTGGACGTCGACGTCTACGCCCCGTGCGCGCTCGGCGCGACGGTCACCGACGAGCTCGTCCCGGAGCTTCAGGCGAAGATCGTGTGCGGCGCCGCGAACAACCAGCTCGCGCACCCCGGTATCGAGAAGGAGCTCGCGGACCGAGGCATCCTCTACGCACCCGACTACGTCGCGAACGCCGGCGGCCTCATCCAGGTGGAGGACGAGGCGCTCAACGACGTGTTCAGCTTCGAGCGGGCCAAGGCGAAGGCCACGACGATCTTCGACACGACCCTGCGGATCTTCCAGACGGCCGACGCCGAGGGCGTGCCTCCCGCCGTGGCAGCGGATCGGCTGGCCGAGCGCCGGATGGCTGAGGTGGGTCGGCTGAGGGCTGTGCTGCTGCCCGGCCAGCGCTAGCCGGACGGACGAGCCGCGAGAGCTAGAGGCCGCAGTCCACGGGACCGAACTGGTCCACAGATGCCGGCACGGTCGTCTTGGCCGTGACGGCGCTGGGGAACGACACCTGGGCGGTGAGCTTGTCGCTGGTGATCCGGTAGTAGTCGGTCACGAGCGCGTACGTGTGCCCGGCCACGAGCGTGCCGGCGGGGAGAACGAGGGTCTCCGAGGTGCCGCCGGTGGCGCCGCAGTGCGCGAGCGTGCTGCGCTGGCCCTTGACCACCTCGGCGACGTAGAGGTCCATGTCGTCGCCGGGAGTTGCCCAGCTGATGCGGAAGCCGGTGGAGCCCTTCACGCCCTTGGCGGGCTTGTAGACGAAGGTCAGCGCCCCGCAGCGCGGCGCCGTGCACTGGGCCCGGTCGGGACCGCCGCCCAGCGGGTCCTTCGCCAGATCGGTCACCAGGTCCGCGTCGTGGTCCTGCGCCGCCGGCGAGGCGCTGAGGGTGAGCGTCTTCACCTTCTTGCCGTCGAGCACAGGGGTGGCCGCGTGGGCCCCCGTGACGGTCAGGGCGAGCGAGCCGGACACGGCGGCGGCGGTGAGCAGGCGAAGCTTCATGGGGTCTCCTGGGTGCACTGGGTACCCCTTCAGTTCGTTGTTCTGCCCAGAAATCCTGCTTCACCCCTTCCCCCGCGTGAACACGCGGCGGAGAACCTGTAGATTGGAGCGCCAGGGCCCCGTCGGCTGACGGAGCTCACGTCGGTAACAGCACTCTCGAGGGGGTCGAGCCATGGGGCGCGGCCGTGCCAAGGCCAAGCAGACCAAGGTCGCACGCGAGCTGAAGTACAGCACCGGGTCCCTGGACCCGGACGCGCTGAAGCGCGAGCTCGCGTCGCAGGGTCCTGGTCTGTCCACGCGGGCGACCGACGAGGACGACGAGGACGACGAGTCCGAGGACGAGGACTAGCGAACCCCGCACCCGCTCGCCTAGGTGTGGCTGCCCTCGAGGACAGCCGAGCCGTCGCCGGCGACGACCTCGCCGAGCTGCCAGGCCGGTACGTGCCTGGCGGTCAGCAGGGCCAGCGTCCGGTCCACGTCGGGCGCGGGGACGACGGCGACCATGCCGACGCCCATGTTGAACGTGCGCTCCATCTCGCCCTGCTCGATGCGTCCGGTCCGCTGCACCAGGTCGAAGACCGGTAGCGGGCTCCACGTGGAACGGTCCAGCCGCGCCGTCAGGTGACCGGGCAGGACCCGCGCCAGGTTGGCCGCGAGGCCACCACCGGTGACGTGGGAGAACGCGTGGACGTCGGTCTCCTCGATGATCGCGAGGCAGTCCTTGGAGTAGATCCGGGTCGGCTCGAGCAGCTCCTCGCCCAGCGTCCGGCCGAAGTCGTCCACGTGAGCGCGGAGGTCCATCTTCGCCCCGGCGAGCAGCACGTGACGCACCAGGCTGAACCCGTTGCTGTGGACGCCGGACGCGCCGAGGGCGATGACGACGTCGCCCTCCTGGACCCGGTCCGCACCGAGGACCGCGTCCAGCTCGACCACCCCGACGCCGGTTCCGGCGATGTCGTAGTGGTCGTCCGCCATCATCCCGGGGTGCTCAGCGGTCTCCCCGCCGACGAGCGCGCAGCCGGCGAGGGCGCAGCCGGTGGCGATGCCGCCGACGATCTCGGCGATCCGCTCGGGCACGACCTTGCCGACCGCGATGTAGTCCTGCATGAACAGCGGTTCGGCTCCGCAGACGACGAGGTCGTCGACGACCATCCCGACCAGGTCGATGCCGACGGTGTCGTGCTTGTCGAGGGCCTGCGCGATCGCGAGCTTGGTGCCCACGCCGTCCGTGGAGGACGCGAGGACCGGCTCGCGGTACTTCTTCAGGTCCAGGCGGAACAGCCCGGCGAAGCCGCCGATGCCGCCCAGCACCTCGGGCCGCGAGGCCTTCTTCAGCGTGTCCTTCATCAGCTCGACGGCGCGGTCGCCCGCCTCGATGTCGACACCGGCCGCTGCGTACGAGCTGGTCGTTCCGGTCTGGGTCACGGACGGGCCAGCGCGTCGGCGGCGCCGGCGCTGCCGAGCAGGGCGTCCGGGCCCGGGTCGCCGCCGTTGTGCACGACTCCCTCGGCCGAGCGGGTGATGCCCTCCAGCACGTGCTTGCCGATGAGGTCCTGCTCCGGGAGCTCGATCGGGTAGTCCCCGGTGAAGCAGGCCCGGCAGAGCTTGTCCGCAGGCTGGGCGCTCGCGGACGTGAGACCGTCGAGCGACACGAACGCGAGGGAGTCGGCGCCGATCGACGCGCGGATCTCCTCCACCGACAGGCCGCTGGCGATGAGCTCGGCCTTCGACGCGAAGTCGATGCCGTAGAAGCACGGGTTCATGACCGGCGGCGACGAGATGCGGACGTGGACCTCGGCGGCGCCCGCCTCGCGGAGCATCCGGACCAGAGCGCGCTGGGTGTTGCCGCGCACGATCGAGTCGTCCACCACCACGAGCTTCTTGCCCTTGATGACCTCGCGCAGCGGGTTCAGCTTCAGCCGGATCCCGAGCTGCCGGATCGTCTGCGACGGCTGGATGAAGGTCCGGCCCACGTAGGCGTTCTTGACGAGCCCCATGCCGTACGGGATGCCGCTCTGCTCGGCGAAGCCGATCGCGGCGGGCGTGCCCGACTCAGGGACCGGGATGACGAGGTCGGCGTCGTGCACCGGCGCCTCGAACGCCAGCGTGCGGCCGATCTGGACGCGGGTCGTGTAGACGCCCTGCCCGGCGATGGTGGTGTCGGGGCGGGCGAGGTAGACGTACTCGAACAGGCACCCCTTCGGGGTGGCCGGCGCGAAGCGCTGAGTGCGGAGGCCGTGCTCGTCGATCGCGATCAGCTCGCCGGGCTCGATCTCCCGGACCACCGTGGCACCGACGATGTCGAGCGCCGCCGTCTCGGACGCGACCACCCAACCGCTCTCCATGCGACCGAGGACGAGCGGGCGGACCCCGTGCGGGTCGCGCGCTGCGTACAGGGTGTGCTCGTCCATGAAGACGAGGCTGAACGCGCCCCGCAGCGTCGGCAGCACCTGCATGGCCGCGGCCTCGAGCGAGAGGTCGGCGCTTGCTGCGAGCAGGGCCGCGATGAGGTCGGAGTCGTTCGTGGCCCCCATCGCGTCCTTCTCGAGCCCCAGGGAGCGGACGTGGTTCGCGAGCTCGCTGGTGTTCGTGAGGTTTCCGTTGTGGCCCAGGGCAAGTGAGCCGCCCGTCGACAGGGTGCGGAACGACGGCTGGGCGTTCTCCCACGTGCAGGATCCTGTGGTGCTGTAACGGCAGTGGCCGATCGCCAGGTGCCCCTTCATCGCGCCCAGGATCGACTCGTCGAAGACCTGCGCGACCAGACCCAGCTCCTTGTAGACCACGGTCGCGGCACCGTCGCTGACGGCCATGCCTGCCGCCTCCTGCCCGCGGTGCTGCAGCGCGTAGAGGCCGTAGTAGGTGACCTTGGCGACGTCCTCGCCCGGGGCCCAGACCCCGAACACCCCGCACTCTTCGCCTACGGGCTTCTCGGGTTGGAAAGCGTCTTCGTTGAAACCGTGTGCAGAAGGCACGCGGGGTCTCCTCGGAGGGGGGAGGGGCGGGAAGCCGACGCTCTCGAGTGTACCGGGGCGCGCTGTCGCCCCGTGGCTCATCGGACCAGGGGCAGGAGCGGCGAGAGGTCCGAGCGCTCGCCACTGGCGGTGATGCGCCCGGTCCTCACGAGGTCGGTCCAGGCCTCACGACCCGCAGCGACCCGCACCCAGGCGACCGGCTGCGCCTCGACGACGTTGGGGGGCGTGCCCCGGGTGTGCCGGGGCCCTTCGAGGCACTGCACGGCGGAGTACGGCGGGACGCGCAGCTCCACCGACCTGCCGGGGTGCTTGGCGGCGAAGGCCTTCGTCAGCTCCTTCACGACCAGCCTCAGGGCAGCGGGCTGCGGCTCGATGCCGACATCGAGGCCGTGCACGACGCCCTCGATGAGGCGGAAGATCGCGGCATCCGCAAGGGAGTGGTTGCCCGTCGCCTGGTGCACGACGGTGTCCTCGGGATAGGTGTCGAGCGCCTCGAGTGCGGGCTGCACGAAGTCCTTGGTGCGGAGCCGGCCGCCGCGGGCGATCCCGTCGGCGGTCGGCGCGAAGGCCTCGAGCTGGTCGGACCAGAACGCGACGCCACCGTCCGCCCGCTCGTCGACCTTGCGCTCCGCGACGGCCGCGAGGCCCTTGAGGTTGTTGGCCATGTGGTTGTCGAGGTCGGCGACGGTCCAGCCCGCGCAGTCCGTGCGTCCTGCCGGGTCCAGCTGCTCGATGCCGGCGACGAACACGTCGAGCTGCGCAGCCAGCGCGCTCCTGATGTCCGCGTAGCTCGGCATCTACAGGGTGGAGGGGTTGTCGCGGGTCGCGCCGGCGAGCGGGCCGAACAGGGCCGGAAGCGTTGCCTCGTAAGCGATCCGGAGCTCGTCCAGGCCAACGGTGAGCACGTCCTGGATCTCGAGCGCGTCGCCGCCGGTGACGCCGAGGCGCGTGCACGGAAGGCCCCGGTCGGCGCACATCTGCGTGAACCGAAGCTCCTCGCCGGACGGTACGGACACCAGTGCCCGTCCGGCCGACTCGCTGAAGAGCTGGACGAACGGCGTGTGGCCCTGCGGCAGCACGATGCGGGCACCGACGCCCTTCTGCAAGGCGCTCTCCACGACCGCCTGCGCGAGGCCGCCGTCGGACAGGTCGTGCGCGCTGGCGAGCAGGCCGTCGCGGCTGCCTGCGATGAGGACCTCGGCGAGCAGCTTCTCCCTGGCGAGGTCGACCTTCGGGGGCGTGCCGCCCAGGTGCCGGTGCAGCGCCCAGGCCCACTCGGAGCCGCCGAGCTCGTCGTGCGTGTCGCCGAGCAGGAGCAGCGCTGCGCCTTCGGACTGGAAGCCCATCGGGGTGCGCCGCGCGACGTCGTCGAACAAGCCGACGACCCCGACGACCGGCGTCGGGTTGATCGGCGTACCCGCCGTGGAGTTGTAGAAGGAGACGTTGCCGCCGGTGACGGGCGTCTCGAGGAAGGCACACGCCTCAGCGAGACCCTTCGTCGCCTGAGCGAACTGCCACATCACCTCGGGGTCCTCGGGGCTGCCGAAGTTGAGGCAGTCCGTCACCGCGATCGGGACCGCGCCGGTGGCGGCGACGTTGCGGTAGGCCTCGGCCAGGGCGAGCTGCGCGCCGGCGAAGGGGTCGAGGCGGGTGTACCGGCCGTTGCCGTCGGTCGCCAGCGCGACCCCCAGCCCGGACTCGCTCAGCCGTACGACCCCAGCGTCCTCCGGCCAGGCGAGCACGGTGTCGCCCATGACGATGCGGTCGTACTGCTCGACGACCCAGCGCTTGGAGCACAGGTTCGGGCTGCTGATCATGTCCTTCAGCAGCTGCGTCGTGACCTCGGGGTGAGGCGGGATCTCCTTGTTCCGCAGGGCATCCAGGTCTGCAGGCCTTTGCATGGGCCGGTGGTAGACGGGGCCGTCATCGGCCAGCGTGCCGGGGACGACGTCGACCACGGCCTCGCCGTGCCAGAGGATCTGCAGGCGGTCGCCCTCGACGACCTCGCCGATCGCGGTGGCGATGACGCCCCACTTCTCCGCGATGTCCAGCACTGCCTGGAGGTTGCCCGGTGTGACGATCGCGAGCATCCGCTCCTGTGACTCGCTCGCGAGGATCTCGGTCGGGTCCATCGTCGCCTCACGCAGGGGCACCCGGTCCAGGTGAGCGACCATGCCGGACTTGCCGGCGGCCGACGTCTCGGTGAGCGCGCAGGTCAGCCCCGCGCCGCCGAGGTCTTGGATGCCCTCGACCAGCTTGGCGTCGAAGATCTCCAGGCACGCCTCGATGAGCAGCTTCTCGGTGAACGGGTCGCCGACCTGGACGGCCGGACGGTTCGCCGGGCCGTCCTCGTCGAAGGTGGCGGACGCCAGGACACTCACCCCGCCGATGCCGTCACGGCCGGTCTTGGCCCCGAGCAGCACGACGACGTTGCCGACGCCCCTGGCAGCCGACAGCTGGATCCGGTCCACCGGCATGACGCCGAGGCAGAGGGCGTTGACGAGTGGGTTGCCCTGGTAGGACGGGTCGAACACGACCTCGCCCCCGACGTTGGGCAGCCCCAGGCAGTTCCCGTAGCCACCGATGCCGGCGACGATGCCTGGGAGCACCCTGCGCGTGTCCGGGTGGTCGGCGTCCCCGAACCTCAGGGGATCCATCACCAGGACCGGGCGCGCGCCCATCGTGAGGATGTCCCGGACGATGCCGCCGATGCCCGTGGCCGCGCCCTGGTAGGGCTCGACGTAGCTCGGGTGGTTGTGCGACTCGACCTTGAAGGTGACCGCCAGGCCCTCGCCGACGCTGACGACCCCGGCGTTCTCACCCATCCCGACGAGCATGCGGTCGCCCTTGGGGATCTTGCCGAACTGGCTCAGGTGGACCTTGCTGCTCTTGTACGAGCAGTGCTCGCTCCACATGATGCTGTACATCGCGAGCTCGCTGGCCGTCGGCCTTCTGCCCAGGATCTCGACGATCGTCGCGTACTCGTCCGGCTTGAGGCCGAGCTCCGCGTAGGGCATCTCCTGGTCGGGGTTGGCCTGGGCGTTCTTCACGGTGTCGAGCATCAGACAAGCGCCTTGAGGACAGAGGTGAAGAAGGTCAGGCCATCGGTACCGGGACCGGTGAGGTCCTCCACCGCGTGCTCAGGGTGCGGCATGATCCCGACGACGTTGCCTCGCTCGTTCGTGATGCCGGCGATGTCTCTTTGCGAGCCGTTCGGATTGCCTACGTAGTAGGCGATCACGCGGTTCTCTGCTTCAAGGAGGTCCAGCGTCTTCGCGTCGGCGACGAAGCATCCTTCGCCGTTCTTCACCGGGACGGTGATGACCTGGTCCTTCTCGTACCCGCTCGTCCACGCTGTGCTCGCGTTGGCGATCCGCAGCTGCTGGTCGCGGTGGATGAAGTGCAGGTTCTGGTTGCGGGTCAGCGCCCCGGGCAGCAGGTGGCTCTCGCAGAGCACCTGAAACCCGTTGCAGATCCCCAGCACGGGCAACCCGCCGTTCGCGGCATCCACGATCGTGGTCATCACGTTCGCGAACCGCGCGATCGCGCCGCACCTGAGGTAGTCGCCGTACGAGAACCCGCCGGGCAGGACCACCGCATCGACGTCGTGCAGGCTGGCGTCGGCGTGCCAGAGGGGCACCGCCTCCGCCCCCGCGAGCCGGGCTGCGCGCTGCGCGTCCCGGTCGTCCAGACTGCCCGGGAAGGTGACGACACCGATCTTCACTCGCGTCAGCCTACCGGTGCC
>JAODNB010000347.1 GCA_025464795.1 Frankiales bacterium | reverse complement strand
CGACTCGGCGAGGACGCCGGCTTCGGCCGCAAGGCCCGCGGCCTCAAGGTGACGGCCGACGACGCGGCCGACTACGTCGAGCGGCTCCTGCGGACCTACCTGGCCGAGCGGGAGGACGGCGAGAAGTTCGCGGTCTGGGCCCGGCGGGCGGACGAAGCCCTGCTGAAGTGAACGAGCGCGCTGCACCGCAGTACTGCCCGTACTGCGGTGAGGTGGACCTCCGGCCGTGGGGCGAGCTGACCGAGCACGCCCAGTACCGCTGCGAGGACTGCCTGCGGGTCTTCGAGCTCCGCTACCGGGGGCTGACCGGCCGCGACTAGGTTGCCCCCGTGGCCCCCTACGACGAGATCCGAACGGCCCGGCTGCTGCTGCGCAGGTGGCGCCCTGAGGACCGCGAGCCGTTCGCCGCACTGGGTGCCAGCCCTGCGGTGATGCGGCACTTCCCCTCGACGCTGACCCGTGAGCAGAGCGACGCGTTCGTCGACCGCATCGAGGCGCACTTCGCCGAGCACGGGTACGGCCTGTGGGTCGTCGAGGTCGACGGTGAGCTCGCGGGCTTCACCGGGCTGATGTGGCAGCAGGGCCTGCCCGTCGACCCGGCCCTCGAGGTCGGCTGGCGCTTCGCGGAGCGGTTCTGGAACCACGGCTACGCCACCGAGGCTGCCCGCGCCGCCCTGGAGGTCGGCCTCGAGGTCACGCCGCAGGTCATCAGCGTCACGGCCGTCACCAACGAGCGGTCCTGGCGGGTGATGGAACGGCTTGGGCTCGAGCGGGTCCAGGAGTTCGACCACCCGCGGGTCGAGAAGGGCCACCCCCTCGAGCGCCACTACCTCTACGCCACGCCGTGATCGCGCGGCGGCTCAGACGTGCAGGCCGCACTCGGTCTTGAGGGAGCCCTTCCAGCGGCCGGAGCGGGGATCCTCCCCCGCGGCCACCCGGTGGGTGCAGGGGGCGCAGCCGATCGAGGGGTAGCCGTCGTAGGCCAGCGGGTTCACCAGGATCCCGTTCGCCTCGACGTAGGCGTCCACGTCGTCCTGGGTCCAGGCGACGATCGGGTTGACCTTGACCTTGCCGCGCTTGTCGTCCCACTCGACGACGGCTGTCTGCGCCCGGGACGCTGACTCGTCCCGGCGGATGCCGGAGGCATAGGCGTCGTAGTCCGCGAGCGCCCGCGCCAGCGGCTCCACCTTGCGCATCGCGCAGCAGGCGTCCGGGTCGGTGCGCCACAGCTCAGCGCCGTGCTGGGCGTCCTGCTCGTTGACGCTCAGGAGCGGGAGGAAGGTCCGGACGTTCACGTCGTAGACCTGGTTCACGGCGTCGCGCGTCCCGATGGTCTCCGGGAAGTGGTAGCCGGTGTCCAGGAACAGCACGTCGACGCCGCCGGACACGGAGGCGACCAGAGAGCTCAGGACGCCATCGCCCATCGAGCTCGAGACCGCGAAGCGGGAGCCGAACGTCTCGACGGCCCACCGCAGCACCTGCTGCGGGCTTGCGCCCTCGAGGTCGCGCCCGGCTTGCTCAGCGAGCGCCTTCAGGTCCGTCACACCTCCATCCAACCAAGCAGGGTCCCCAAGGCTTCCCGCACCCCGTGCAAGGCTTGGCCGCGTGGAACCGGTCCCAGCGCTCGTCACGCTCCACGTGTGGCGGGTCGCACGCTCCTCGGTGCCCGCCGCGCTGATGCGGATGGGGGTCGACCGGGCCCGCGCCCGCCGCACCGAGGGGGTCCGGTTCGCGAAGATGCTGGGGACGGGCCGCGGGTTCTCGCTCAGCGACGCCGACCTCACCCGGTGGGCGAAGCTCAGCTCCTGGAGCGCCCCCGGACCTGACCCCGTCGCTGCCTCCTGGGAGCGTCTCGCCGAGGAGACCCTGCGCCTCGAGCTCCGCCCCCTGGCCAGCACCGGCCGCTGGAGCCGTCGCGCGCCCTTCGGCGACCCCACGGCGAGCAGGTACGACGGGCAGGTGGCCGCCCTGACCCGTGCCCGGCTGGTCCCGACCCAGGCCCTGTCGTTCTGGCGAGCCGTGCCCGCGGTCCACGCCGACCTGGCCCGCGCACCCGGCATGCGTGCGGCGCTGGGAGTCGGCGAGGCACCTCTCGGGCTCCAAGGGACCTTCAGCGTCTGGGACTCGGCCGCAGCCCTCAGCGGGTTCACCAGCGGAGCCGCGCACCAGGACGCCGTGCGCCAGACGACCCGGCTGGGCTGGTACGCCGAGGAGCTCTTCGCCCGGTTCGCGGTGCTGTCTGCCGAAGGCACCTTGAACGGCCACGCCCTGTGATCCCTGTGCTGCAGGAGTGGGGCCGCGCGCAGCTCGCCGCCCGCGTCGACGACGTCCTCGACGTCTACGCCGAGGCCATGGACGTCGCACGGTCCGCCGCGCGCAGCCGCCGTGCGGTCGTCGCCGCCCACCTGGAACGCGACGGGTTACGGGCGGTGGGCGCGCTCGACGGCGACCGCCTGGTCGGCATCGCCTACGGCTACCGCGGCGGACCGGGGCAGTGGTGGCACGACCAGGTCCGCGCGGCGATGGACCCGTCACTGGCAGCCATCTGGCTCGACGACCCGTTCGAGGTCTGCGAGCTGCACGTCCGACCACCCCTGCAGGGCACCGGGCTGGGTCGCGACCTGCTCACCGCTCTGCTCGAGGGCACCGCGGCCCGGACGGCGGTCCTCACGACCCCGGACCGCGAGACCCGCGCCCGAGCGTTCTACCGGGCCGGCGGGTGGACCGACCTCGTCCTCGGGCTGACCTTCCCTGGCGATCCCCGCTCGTTCGCGGTGCTGGGCCTTCCCCTGTGACATCACGCGTGCCGCTGTGACCGACCGCGCTGTCGTGATCGGCGCGGGACACAACGGCCTGGTTGCCGCCTGCTACCTGGCTCGGGACGGGTACGACGTCGAGGTGGTGGAGCAGGACACCGTCCTGGGCGGCGCCGTCAGCACAGTGGAGCGCTGGCCTGGCTACCGCGTGGACCGCGGGTCGAGCGCGCACATCATGATCCGCCACACCGGAATTATCGAGGACCTGCAGCTCGACCTCGAGTACCTGGACCTCGACCCGTGGGGCTTCGCGCCCTTCGGGGACGACAGCATCACCTTCCACGTGGACCTCGACAAGACCTGCGCCTCCATCGAGAAGGCCTGCGGCACAAGGGATGCGGAGGCCTACCGCGCCTTCGTCACGGACTGGTCGACGCGCAACCTCAAGGTCTTCCAGGCCTTCCAGGGAGCACCGACACCAGCCCGGCTGGGCAGAGCGATCTGGGGAGCCGGCAAGGGGACCGGGCTGTCCGGCTACGAGCTGAGCAGGCAGTTCCTCACGTCCGCCGACTCCCTGCTCGACGAGCACTTCGACGACGAGCGCCTCAAGACCGCCCTCGCCTGGCTCGGTGCCCAGAGCGGACCCCCGACGCACGAACCTGCGACCGCGGACCTCGTCGGATGGAGCACCGTCAACCACCTGCTCGCCCCGGGCCACCCGAAGGGGGGCAGCGGCATGCTCAGCGAGGCCCTGGCGAGCCGGCTCCGCTCGTACGGCGGCCGCGTCAGGCTCGGCGACGGTGCCGCCAGGATGACGCGACAGGGCACGAGGGTCACCGGTGTCGTCACCAGCGGCGGGGAGCACCTCCGGGCCGACGCCGTGGTCGCCGGCTGCCACGTCCTGACGACCCTCGAGCTGCTCGACGACCGGCCCCTGCTCGACCGGGCCAGGCGGACCGTCCGCGTCGGGAACGGCATCGGCATGGTCGTGCGCCTGGCGACGACCGACCTGCCTCGGTACCCGACGGCGACGGAGGAGACCTACCGGGCGATGCAGCTGCTCGCGCCGTCGCGGCAGGCCCTGCGCAAGGCCCACGGCGAGTGGAACGCGGGGCTGCCGCCCACCGAGCCCGCGGCGCTCGCAATGACGTTCAGCGCCTTCGACGACACCCTCGCACCGGCCGGCCACCACACCGTGACGGTCTGGGGGCAGTGGCACCCGTAGGCCCTCAGCAACGGCGAGCAGTGGGACGACATCGCCGAGCGCGAGGGCACGAAGCTGGTGATGGCCGTGGACCGGGTTGCCCCCGGTTTCGCCGCGAGCGTCCACGACATGCACGTCCAGACGCCGT
>JAODNB010000338.1 GCA_025464795.1 Frankiales bacterium | reverse complement strand
TTTCACGGCGTCCGAGCGGCCTCACGACTCGGGGTCAGCTACCTGCGTGAAGGGCGGGCGCTGTTCAGCCAGCTGACGGTCCGGGAGAACCTGCGACTTCGCACGCACTCGCGCAAGAAGGCGGATGCGCTCCTGCCGCAGTACCCCATCCTCGAGCCGCTGGCCGACCGGCGGGCCGGTCTGCTGTCAGGCGGTGAGCAGCAGGTCCTCGCACTGGCATGCGCCCTGTCGGTCAACCCTCGGTTGCTGCTCATCGACGAGATGACGATGGGGCTGGCACCGATCATGGTGACGCAGCTGGTGGCGCTGATCAGGAAGGCTGCCGTGGAGACCGGGGTCGCCGTGCTCTTCGTCGAGCAGCACGTGCACGCAGCCCTGGACCTCGCCGACCGCGCGTACGTCCTCCGGCACGGCGAGCTCGTGATGGAAGGGCCGGCAGACGACCTCCGGTCCCGGCTGGGTGAGCTGCACGACAGCTACTTCGACCTCGCGACGTAAGGGGACCCCGTGCAGCTGAGGACAACGACCTGGGGGACTGGGCCGAGGACCGTCGTGCTCGTGCACGGGTTCAGCGACAGCGCAGCCACCTGGTGGCGCGTCGGACCGGCGCTTGCCGACCTGGGCTGCACCGTCCTCGCCCCTGACCTGCGCGGGCACGGCCTGAGCCCGCGCAGTGACGCGTATGCGATGGCCGACCTCGCCATGGACCTCGTGGACACGCTGCCTGTGGACGCTGACCTGGCCGTCGGTCACTCGCTCGGCGGTGTCCTGCTGGGTCTCGCCCTCCCAGGGCTGCGCCCGCGGCGAGCGGTCTTCGTCGATCCGGCCTGGCACCGTCCGTGGGACGACTTCGACCTCGCCGAGGCGCGCCCCCGTACGCCAGAGGAGCTCGGGCCGGAGGCGATGCACTGGGATGCAGCGGAGGTCGCTGTCGAGCTGGCCTCCAACGCGCACCTCGACCCGCGGTTCGCCGGCTCGCTGTTCGGGACGAGGGGTCCGGCCGCCGTGGCCCCCGCCCCACCTCTGCAGGTGCCGGGGACGCTCGTGGTCGTGCCGGCGCAGGGCGCGGCGCTGCCCCTGTCGGTGCACCCCCTCCTGCGTGCACTGGGCTACCGGCTGCAGGTGGTGCCCGACGTGGGACACGTGGTCCACCGGGACGACCTCGAGACCTTCGTCTCGCTGCTCGAGCAGGAGCTGCGCGGCCTACCCTGGCCTCGTGGCACCGCTGAAGTCCAAGGAGACGCTTCAGGAGCTCAGCCGCGCTCTGCTCGCTGACGTTCCGGCCGTCTGCCACCAGCTCGTGCCGGTGCTCGTGGCGGTCGAGCCGCCAGGCTTCTACGACGACGAGGCGCTCGCGGACCTCCGTGTTGCCGCGGAGCACGCGGTGCGGCAGGTCCTCAGGGTCCTGGCCGGGGACCTGCCCGAGGGGGCGGTGCTCGACGTCCCGCGGACCGCCGGGCGTCGGCAGGTTCAGCAGAACCTGCCCCTCGAGGGGGTGCTCCGGGGCTACCGCCTCGCCGGTGGAGTGCTGTGGGAGCACCTCGTCGCCCTGGCTCGTGAGGCCGGGCCCCCGACTCGGGATGCCCTGCTGGAGGGGGCGGGCGACATCTGGCGGGTGCTGGACCTGTTCAGCCAGGCGGCCAGCGACGCCTACCGCGAGGAGGAGTCGTTGCTGCGGCTCCGGGACGACCGGGTGCAGGCGTCGGTGCTCGGGGCGCTGCTCGACGGACGCGGAGCAGATCCCCAGTTCGCCCGGGACTCCATCGGTGCGCTGGGCGTGGGCACCGGCCCGTTCGTCTGCGTCGTGGGTCTCACCGAGCCGGCGGACCACCTCGCTCTCGAGAACGCTCGTGAGCGCCTGCGGCTCGGCGGGGTCGCCTCGGTGTGGGTCACCTACGCAGGCTCCGAGGTCGGGCTCGTCGCCGTCCAGCCGGCGGCCGAGAAGCGCATCAGGGAGCTGCTCGAGCCTGCTGTGCGGGGCCGTGCCGGCATGAGCCCTGTCTTCGCAGAGGTGTCGGAGCTGCCACGGGCACGCCGCCTCGCAGACACAGCCGCCCGCTGCGAGGGCACCCGTGCTCATGGCCTGCGGGTGCTGGACGACGACCTGCTGGCCGGGCTCGTCGTCGAGGCCCCCCTCGTGGGCTCCATGATCTACGAGCGGACCGTGGGCAGGCTGCTGGACGCTGCGGGGCCGGACGGGCCCGCTCTGCTCAGCACGCTTCGGGCGTTCTTCGAGGCCGAGGCGTCGCTCAACATCGCTGCCGCCAACAGCTTCGTCCACCGCAACACGATGCTCTACCGCCTCAACAAGATCGAGAAGCTCACGGGACTGTCCGTGCGTGAGCTGCACGATCAGGTCGTCTGGGTGCTGGCCCTCAAGGAGTTCGACAACTGCCGATGAGAGGGGTGGAGCTCCAAGAGCTCCATGCGCGCCGTATCCGCAGGAACGGTGCGAGTCCTAAGCGGACTCCCGGACGACAAGCTGGTGCGAGGGCACGGGCAGCGCCGTTGTGGTTCGCCTCCCGGACAGGATGCCGTCGACGGTCTCGGCCACGATGCCGGCGAACAGGGTGAAGTCGGCCCGCAGCGTCGTGATGGCCGGGGTCACGACCCGTCCGAGCGGCAGGTCATCCACCCCCATGACGGCGACGTCCTCAGGCACCCGGATCCCTGCAGCGACAAGGGCGGTGACGAGGGCGATCGCGTAGTCGTCGTTGTGGGCCGCGACCGCGTTCGGCACTCCGTCGCGCAGCCAGCCCGCGACGAGGGAGCGAAGGGACTCCTGGTTCAGCTCGACCGCGTGCTCCGACAGCGTCACTCCGGCTTGGGTCGCCGTGCGACGAAGAGCGGTGCGAGCCCGCTTCTCGCTGCGGGGGTCCAGCGGGATCGAGGGCGGCCAGACCAGAGCGAGCGTCCGGTGGCCCTTGGACGCGAGGTAGGTCACCTGCGTCAGCCGCTGCTCTCGCGCGAACACGTCACCGCTGCTCTCCCATGGCGCCTCACTGGGCAGCGCCGCTGACAGCACCGGGATCCCGCTGGATCGCAGCAGGGGGAGGACCGGGTCGTCGTGACGGAGCAGCACGTCGATGACGGCCGCCGGCGCGAGCCGCGTCCACGCCTGCAGCTGGAGCGCCGGGTCGTCGTAGGACGCGAAGTCCGGTATGACGGTGAGCCCGAGCGGCTCGAGTGCTGCCGTGCAGGCGTCCAGCAGCAGCGACAGGGGATGCGTGAGCTGCAGGCCAGGCAGTGGGCAGAGGACCCCGTTGCCGCGACCTTTGCGCAGGGACCGGGCGAGCACGTTGGGGCGGTAGCCGAGCTCCTCGGCTGCCCGCAGCACCGCCTCGCGGGTGCTGGCAGAGATGGACTGACCGGGGGTGTCGTTGAGGACGTAGCTCACCGTCGCGCCGCTCACCCCGGCGGCGCGGGCAACGTCCGCGTTGGTGGCCATGACCCCCCTCTGCGGTGAAACGTAGACAGCACAACGGCGAGCCACTACCGTACTGCTTAATCCATTAAGCAACAGGGAGCTCGAACGTGCCCCAGCCCCATCCCGACGTGCAGGCCCTCCTCGACGACGCGGGCAGTGGTCCTGCGCTGGACCCGACGATGACCGTCCCGCAGCTGCGCGGCGCCTGCGACACCGGCGTCCTCCGCTGCCATGACCTCGTGCGCCGGGTGGAGCTCCACGAGGTCCGGGACCACCTCGTCGGGTCGGTGCCGGTGCGGCTCTACCTGCCACGTGCAACCCCGGTCGGGCTGCACGTCCACCTGCACGGAGGCGGCTGGTGGATGGGCAGCATCGAGACGACGGACCCGATGGCGCGCGACCTCGCTGCGGCCTCAGGCCTGGCGGTCCTGTCCGTCGGGTACCGGCTCGCGCCCGAAGCCCCCTGGCCCGCCGCTCCCGAGGACGTGTACGCCGCGCTGCAGTGGGCCGCTGAGACGTTCCCCGAGCTCTCCTTGTCGATCGGTGGCGAGTCGGCCGGTGCGAACCTCGCCGCTGTGGTTGCCCTGATGGCACGCGACCGGAGCGGCCCCCCGCTGGTCGCCCAGTGGCTCGACGTGCCCGCCGTGGACCTCACCCTTCCGCGCACCCCGTCCTTCTACGCGTTCGGCACCGGGTTCGGGCTGGAGGTCGCGCAGTTCGACCTGCTCACCACCTGGTACCTCGCTGGCGGCACGGACCCGCGTCATCCGCTCGTCTCGCCGGCCTTCGCGGACCTGCAGGGCCTGCCGCCGGCCCTGGTCACCACGGCCGAGCTCGACCCCATCCGGGACCAAGGGGAGGCCTTCGCTGAAGCGCTCCGCATCGCCGGGGTGGAGGTCACGACCGACCGCGCCGTCGGCCACATCCACGCCAGTTCGTGGCTCACCGCGATGAACGCTCAGACCGCCGAGCGCTTCGACCGCCTCGCGGCCACCCTCGCTCAGCACCACGCCGTCGTCGAGGTGAGCGCATGAGGCGCGTGGCCGCTGCGCTGGCGCTGGCGCTGATGGTGACGGCCTGCGGAAGCACGGTGCAGCTGAAGAGCACGGGGACCGCTGCCACGGACGATGGCCTGTCGCCGGGGACGAACCAGGCGGGCGGGGGGCAGGACGGCCAGGTGCCCACCACTGATGGCACCGGAGCGGTTCCTCCTCAGAGCGGCTCCACCCAGGGGCTCGGCTCCGGGGCCACTGGCGGCGCAGGCAGCACGGGCTCGGCGCAGTCGACGACCGGCTCCGGTTCGGCGGGCGCCCCGACGAACGGTTCTGGGTCACTGTCCAGCGGCAGGAGCAACAGCGCGTCCAGCGGCAGCATCCAGCTCGGCTTCATGACGACCAACGTCGGCAACGCGCAGGCCCTCGGCGTCAACGCCGGTCAGACCTACCCCGACAAGGCCGTGTACGACGCGCTCGTGAAGGACGTCAACAGCAAGGGCGGCCTGGCAGGCAAGAAGGTCACGGCCGTCTATGGCGACACCGACACGGCGAGCAGCGACTGGAGCACGCAGTTCCAGGCGGCCTGCAGCAACCTGACGCAGGACCACAAGGTGAAGGCCGTCATCGGCTACGTCTTCGTGTTCATCGACAGCTTCGAGCAGTGCCTGGCCAAGGCGCACGTGCCGCACCTGTACGGCGGCTACCAGCCGGGCGACACCGCGCAGCAGAAGCAGTTCCCCACGCTGTCGTCCATCGCGCACCCCACCACCGACGGTTCCTACCTGGCGGTCCTCAACGGGGCTGTCGCTGCCGGTCGCGTGACGTCGAAGAGCAAGCTCGGCGTCTTCATCGACAACTGCGCGAACGGCTGGTCGGCGTTCGATCGCAGCGCTGTGCCTTTCCTGAAGTCCCATCAGATCACCTACGAGCTCGTCAAGACGGACTGCGCGACAGGTGCCAGCGATGTCTCGGGCGCGGCGACGGCGGTCAAGAGCGCGGAGCTGCAGTTCTCTGCCCACGGGGTCGACACGGTCTTCATCGGCGGCGTCGCCATGCTGCTGTTCATGGAGAACGCCGCCTCTCAGGGCTATCACCCGCAGTACGTCACGTCCGTCGGCGGTGCGGCCCTGCAGGCCAACGCCCCGGCGGACCAGCTGAAGCTGATGCACGGCTACGGCTGGCTGCCCGCGGTCGACACCGACCCGCAGCACCAGCCCTACGGGCGCACGTCGGCCCAGTCGGCGTGCCTGGCGGTCCTGGCGAAAGCGGGCCTGGTTCCCAAGGCGTACAACGACTTCATGTTCGCCTACCTGAGCTGTGACGGGGTCAACCTGTACGGCCAGGCTCTGGCGAAGACCGGTGGCAACACCGATCCGATCGCGATCCAGCAGGCGGTCCTGGCGATCGAGCCGACCTTCAAGGGCGCCGCGACCTATGGCGGGGCTCTCCGGTCGAGCAGCAACCAGCGCGGGGGAGCGGCGAGCTTCCGCGAGTACAACTGGGTGACCGGTTGCTCGTGCTTCCAGTACCAGGGACCCGTGCGGTCCATGCCGGCGCCGTAATGGCACTTCCGCTGATGGCCCGGATTGCGTCACTCGCGATGGACGCGTCGATCCGACTCGGCATCGGTCCGACGATGGAGAAGGTCGTCGCGATGCCACTTGCTGAGCGGATGGCACAGCTCGCACCTGCGCGCCTGCTCGGTGAGGTCGCTGAGGTCCCGACCGAGGACGTCATGATCCCGACTCGGGACGGCGTGCCGATCCTGGTGCGCATCTACCGAGGCGGCGGTTCCCTGCCGCTGCTCTACGCACACGGTGGTGGGTTCGCCATCGGAGGCGTCGGCAGCTGCGACCACATGTGCCGCCAGCTCGCCGTGGACAACGAGGCCGTCGTCGTCTCGGTGTCCTACCGCTTGGCGCCCGAGCACCCCTTCCCCGTTCCACTGGACGATGTCGAGGACGCTCTGCACTGGCTGCTCGCGGCCGACCTGAGCGTCGACCCGGCTCGCCTGGTCATCGGCGGCGACAGCGCCGGCGGCAACCTCGCGGCCGCCTTGGCTCTTCGCTTGCGAGACAGGGGGACACCCGTCGCTGCCCAGCTGCTGCTGTACCCCGCGCTCGACCTCACCGTCTCCTCGCCCGGTGTCCTGTCCTACAAGGGCTTAGGACTGAAGCACCGGGACCTGGCGTCCTGCGCCAGCCACTACCTCAACGGGCACGACGCGACGGACCCGTACGCCTCCCCGCTCCTGGCTGAGGACCTCTCCGGGCTGGCCCCGGCGTTCATCCTCACCTGCGGGCACGACGTGCTGAAGGACGATGGCCGGCGCTACGCCCTGCGCCTTCGTGAAGCTGGCGTCTCGGTTGAGCACCTCCACATGCCGGACCACTGCCACGCGTCGCTGTCGGTGCCGAAGCTCTACCGGGGCATCGCCGAGGTCTATACCGCGATCAGCATGTTCCTCAGCACCTGAGGGGGCGATGCGCTCTCAGTGCGCGAGCGCGATGTTGCCGGGCGGCTGCTCAGGCTGCGTCCGGACGCCTTCGCCAGGTCGACCGCATGACGACGAGGTGGACGCAGACGGCGATGACGGCGAGGACAAGGAACGCGTACGTCATCGTTCTCAGCTGAGGTCCGGTGCGCAGGATGCCCAAGGCCACGATCAGGGTGGTCGCGCCCGCGGGTGGGTGCGGCAGGTGGACCACCTGGAGCACCAAGGCGGTGAGGGCGACCGCGATGACGCAGCAGAGCACCCGGGAGCTGCTCAGTCCCTCCTGGACTGCGGACGGGTGGGACCGCAG
>JAODNB010000325.1 GCA_025464795.1 Frankiales bacterium | reverse complement strand
GCGCTACGGGCCGACTCGGCGCCGATCGACTCGACGACGTCCTTGAAGGCCTGGCGGTCCTCGCCCTTGCGGATCGCCTCGACGTCCGCGCCGATGAGCTCGACGCCGTACTGCTCGAGGACGCCTGAAGCGTGCAGCGCCATCGCGGCGTTGAGCGCCGTCTGGCCGCCCAAGGTCGGGAGGAGCGCATCGATGGGGCGCGCCATCTTCGACTCGCGCTCGATGACCTTGGTGACGTACTCGGGCGTGATCGGCTCGATGTAGGTGGCGTCCGCGAACTCGGGGTCGGTCATGATGGTGGCCGGGTTGGAGTTGATGAGGGTGACCCGCAGCCCCTCCGCCTTCAGCACCCGGCAGGCCTGGGTGCCGGAGTAGTCGAACTCCGCAGCCTGGCCGATGAGGATCGGGCCGGAGCCGATCACCAGGACGTGCTTGAGGTCTTCGCGCTTAGGCACGGGCAGTCTCCATCAAGGTGCAGAAGCGGTCGAACAGGTAGGAGGCGTCGTGCGGGCCGGCCGCGGCCTCGGGGTGGTACTGCACGGAGAAGGCCTTCAGCGTCCCCTCGGGAGTGCGCAGCTCCAGCCCCTCGACGACGTCATCGTTGAGGCACAGGTGGCTGACGGAAGCCTTGCCGTAAGGAGTCGTCGTAGCGGCATCAAGTGGGGCATCGACCGCAAAGCCGTGGTTGTGCGCCGTGACCTCGACCTTGCCGGTCGTGCGGTCCATCACCGGCTGGTTGATGCCGCGGTGGCCGTACTTCAGCTTGTAGGTCCCGAAGCCCAGCGCGCGGCCGAACAGCTGGTTGCCGAAGCAGATGCCGAAGTACGGGATCCCCTTCCCCAGCACCTCCTGCAGGACGGTGACGTCGTAGGTCGCCGGGTCCCCCGGGCCGTTGCTGTAGAACACGCCGTCCGGGTGCACCGCCTCGATGTCGGCGACCGTCGCGCTCGCGGGGAGCACGTGCACCTCGATGCCGCGCTCGGCCATCATCCGCGGGGTGTTCGCCTTGATGCCGAGGTCGAGGGCTGCGACTGTGAAGCGCTTGTCCCCCAGCGCCGGCACGACGTACGGCTCGTTCGTCGACACCTCGCCGCACAGGTCGGCGCCGAGCATCTCCTGGCTGGCCTGAACCCGCTCGAGGGCATCGGCGGGGATGTCGCCGCTGAAGATGCCGACGCGCATCGCACCACGGTCCCGCAGGTGCCGTGTGAGAGCCCGGGTGTCGATGCCGCTGATGCCGACGACCCCTTGCTGGGCGAGCTCCTCGTCGAGTGAGCGGGTGCTGCGCCAGCTGGACCGCATCCGGCTGGGTTCGCGCACGACGTAGCCGCTGACCCAGATCCGGCTCGACTCGAGGTCCTCGTCGTTGACGCCGGTGTTGCCGATCTGCGGCGCGGTCATGACGACGACCTGGCGGTGGTAGGAGGGATCGGTGAGCGTCTCCTGGTAGCCGGTCATGCCGGTGTTGAAGACCGCCTCGCCGAAGGTCTCCCCCACGGCGCCGTAGGCCTCGCCCACGAAGCTCCTGCCGTCCTCGAGGACGAGGAGTGCTGGGGTGGTCATGCTGGCTTGCCCTCCACTGCAGTTGGTGTTCCGCGCAAGAAGGTCGCCCGGATGCGGACGGGCAATTCGTGCCCTGCGAAGGGGGTGTTGCGGCTGCGGCTGGTGGTCTGCGCGGGGTCGACCACCCACCGAGCGGTCGGGTCGACGAGCACCACGTTGGCAGGCTCGCCCACGGCGAGGGGCCGGCCGTGGCCGTCGAGCCGTCCGATGCGGGCGGGTGCCTCGCTCATCCGCTCCGCGACCTGCCGCCAGGTCAGGCGCCCGGGCTCGACCATGGTCTGAGCCACGACGGACAGGGCAGTCTCGAGGCCGATCATGCCCATGGCCGCGGCGCCCCACTCCGTCTCCTTGTCCTCCAGGGCGTGCGGGGCGTGGTCGGTGGCGACCGCGTCGATGGTGCCGTCGGCGAGACCCTCCCGCACGGCGTCGACGTCGGCCTGGGTGCGGAGCGGGGGGTTGACCTTGAAGGTCGGGTCGTAGCCGCAGCAGGCGTCATCGGTGAGCAGCAGGTGGTGCGGCGTGACCTCGGCCGTGACGTCCCAGCCCTTGCTCTTCGCCCACCGGATCAGCTCGACGCTGCCCGCCGTAGAGACGTGGCAGACGTGCAGCCGACCACCGACGTGCGCGGTGAGCAGGCAGTCACGGGCGATGATCGCCTCCTCGGCGACGGCCGGCCATCCGGTGAGCCCGAGCAGCGAGGAGTTGATGCCCTCGTTCATCTGGGCGCCATCGGTGAGCCGTGGCTCCTGCGCGTGCTGGGCGATCACCCCGTCGAACGCCTTGACGTACTCCAGCGCCCGGCGCATCAGGGAGGCGTCGCTGACGCACTTGCCGTCGTCGGAGAACACCCGGACCCGCGCCGCGGAGTCGGCCATGGTGCCGAGCTCTGCCATCTCCTTGCCCTCGAGCCCTACAGTGACGGCCCCGACGGGGAAGACGTCGCAGTGACCGGCCTCCTGACCGAGGCGCCAGACCTGCTCGACGACACCGGCGGTGTCGGCCACCGGGTTGGTGTTGGCCATGGCGTGCACAGCCGTGAAGCCCCCGACCGCAGCCGCTCGCGTGCCGGTCTCGACCGTCTCGGCGTCCTCGCGTCCCGGCTCGCGCAGGTGGGTGTGGAGGTCGACGAGCCCGGGCAGCAGCACGCACCCTGCGCCGTCGATCGTCTCATCACCAGACAGACCGGTGCCGATCTCGGCGATCACGCCGTCCCGGAGGACCACGTCTGTCGGCGAGCCCTCCCCGTACAGCAGGACGTCCTTCAGCAGCCAGCTCACTGTTCGACACTTCCGATCGCGGACTCGGAGCCACCGAGCAGCAGGTAGAGGACGGCCATCCGCACGGCGACGCCGTTGGTGACCTGGTCCTGGATGGTGGAGCGCAGGCCGTCGGCGACCTCGCTGGCGATCTCCATGCCGCGGACCATCGGACCGGGGTGCATGACGATGGTGTGGTCCTGCAGCTGCGCGGCCCGGTCGACGTCGAGGCCGTAGCGGCGGGAGTACTCGCGGACGCTCGGGAAGTACGCCGCTCCCATGCGTTCGCGCTGCACCCGGAGCATCATGACCACGTCGCTCTTGGGCAGCACGCTGTCGAGGTCGTACGACACCTCCGCCGGCCAGGCGTCCACCCCTGTGGGGAGGAGCGTCGGAGGGGCGACGAGGGTGACGTCCGCGCCGAGGGTCTTGAGCAGCAGGACGTTCGACCGGGCGACCCGGCTGTGCAGGATGTCACCGACGATCGTGACCTTCAGGCCCTCGATCCGGCCGAGCCGCTGTCGCATCGTGTAAGCGTCGAGCAGGGCCTGCGTCGGGTGCTCGTGCGTCCCGTCGCCCGCGTTGACGACCGATCCGCGGATGATCCGCGCGAGGTTGACCGGCGCACCGGACCAGGAGTGCCGGATGACCACCGCGTCGGTGCCCATGGCCTCGAGGGTCAGGGCCGTGTCCTTCAACGTCTCGCCCTTGGACACGCTCGAGCCCTTGGCCGCGAAGTTGATGACGTCGGCGGAGAGCCGCTTGGCGGCCAGCTCAAAGCTGGTCTTGGTGCGGGTCGAGTCCTCGAAGAACAGGTTGACCACCGTCCGGCCGCGGAGCGTGGGGAGCTTCTTGACGGTGCGGTCGCTGACGGCGGCCATCTCGAGCGCTGTGTCGAGGATCAGCGTCGCGTCGTCGAGGCTGAGGTCGGCCGCTGAGAGCAGGTGCCGCTTCATGGGCGCGCCGGTCCCAGCAGCACCGCGTCGGCGCCGTCGTGCTCGGTCAGCTGCACGTGCACGGCCTCCCTCAGGGAGGTGGGGATGTTCTTCCCGACGTAGTCGGCGCGGATCGGGAGCTCCCGGTGGCCGCGGTCCACGAGCACCGCGAGCTGGACCGCTCGAGGGCGTCCCAGGTCCGCAAGGGCGTCCAGCGCGGCGCGGACGGTCCGTCCGCTGAACAGGACGTCGTCGACCAGGACGACGAGCTTGCCGTCGATGCCGTCACCGGGGACGTCCGTCGCCTCGAGCGCTCGGGCCTTCTTCAGCTGCAGGTCGTCGCGGTACAGCGTGATGTCGAGCGATCCCGCGGGGACCGCGACGCCCTCGAACGCGAGGACTCGGGCAGCGAGGCGCTGAGCGAGCGTCACGCCGCGTGTCGGGATGCCGAGCAGCACGACGTCGGCGCCACCGCCGGTCTTCTCGAGCAGCTCGTGGGCCATCCGGTCGACGACCCTCGACAGGCCCGGCCCGTCGAGCACCGAGCGGGCTTGGGCGATGTCGCCGCTCACGGGACGCGCACGGTCCTGGGCAGAGCGATCAGGGACAGTCGTCACCGACTGGACCTCCTTCCCCGCCTCACGGGACGGGCTCGGTGGAGATGCGCTGCCAAACTAGCAGCAGCGCGGGGCCTCGCTGCGCAGGGTGCCGGACAGCAGCAGCTCCACCCGCGTGTCACTTGACCGTCTGCTCTGCGCTGCTCTATCGTCACTCCCAGTAATCACGAACGGCGAGGCGTCGACGCCGGGGGGTGCACGGTCACCCCGCCCCTTTCCCGAGGGGCGCTCCCCGGTCGAGCCAGTGGTGAGACCGACGCCGCACACCTGCTGTCCCAGCACCAGGTGTTCGACAACGGGAGACCACCATGAGTGACTACGCGAAGGCCCTCGGTGCGCGGCTCCGGGCCATCCGCACGCAGCAGGGCCTGTCCCTGCACGGCGTCGAGGAGAAGAGCCAGGGCCGGTGGAAAGCGGTCGTCGTCGGCTCCTACGAGCGTGGCGACCGCGCCGTGACGGTGCAGCGGCTGTCCGAGCTCGCCGACTTCTACGGTGTCCCCGTGGCCGAGCTGCTCCCCGAGGGCCATGCCATCGCGTCCGTCGCCGAGCCGACCCCGCGCCTGGTCATCGACCTCGAGCAGCTGTCGAGCGTGCCCGCGCAGCAGTCCGCGCCGCTCGCCCGCTACGCCGCGACCATCCAGTCGCAGCGCGGTGACTACAACGGCCGCATCCTGTCGATCCGCCAGGAGGACCTGCGGTCACTCGCGGTCATCTACGACGCCTCCCCCTCGGCGCTCACCGAGCAGCTCATCGGATGGGGCGTGCTGAACGCCGAAGCCCGACGGGCCGTCGAGGTCTGAGCACAAGCGGATCGGACACGTCTGCCCGCACCACGGATCAGGCCGGGGCGAGGGCGCGCGACCTTCCGCGCCTGACCTCGCTGCGGGCCTTCGCCGCACTCGCCGTCTTCGGGTTCCACCTCGAGCAGGACCACGTCTGGTCCACTGGGGGTCTGTTCGCGGCCGGCTTCTCCGGGGTCGCGTTCTTCTTCGTGCTCTCGGGTTTCGTGCTCACCTGGACCTGGCGTCCGGGCACCGGGACCGGCCGCTTCTACCAGCGGCGGTTCGCCAGGGTCTGGCCCAGCCACGCAGTGATGCTGATCGCAAGCATCGCCGCACCGGTGGTCGCGACACAGCACCGGGGCGTCATCTCCGGGCTGCTCAACCTGCTGCTGCTGCAGTCGTGGTCGACCGACCCAGCAACAGCGTTCGGCTACAACGGAGTGTCGTGGTCGCTGAGCTGCGAAGCCTTCTTCTATGCCTGCTTCCCGCTGATCGTCTCAGCGCTGGCTCGGCTCACCCCAGGTCAGCGCTGGCTGGCGACGGCCGTCATCTCGGGGACCACCGGACTCCTGCTGATCGCCGGCGGAACGCACCGCGGGCTCCTCGAGCACGCGCCGCCCGTGCGCTTGGGTGAGTTCGTCCTCGGCTGCACGCTGGCGCTGTCGGTGCGCGACGGCTGGCGCCCGCGGGTTCCGATGCTCGTCGCCGCTCCACTGGCCATCCTCGTGCCGGCTCTGGTCGCCCAGGCGCAGCCCACACTGGTCACCGCCGCGACGGAGGTGACGACGGCCGTGCTGCTGCTCGCCGCAGCCACAGCCGACCTGGATCAGCGTGCGGGTTGGCTGTGCTCACGGCCCCTGGTGTACGCCGGGCAGGTCTCGTTCGCGTTCTACCTCGTCCACGAGCTGGTGATGTTGAACCTGGACCTCACAGGCGCCACGGGCGCCGCGCTCGCCTTGCTCATCACCTCAGTCCTGGCGATCGCCCTCCACCACGCCGTCGAGAGGCCCGCGCAGCGAGCTCTCACACCGACGTCGAGCTAATCAGCGAGCTGGGCTAGACACCGAGAGCGGGCTTCAGCTGGAGCAGGCGGCCCAGCAAGCCGTTGACGAAGGCGGGGCTCTCATCGGTGGACAGCGAGGCGGCGAGCTCGACGGCTTCGCTCACCGCGACGGCGTCAGGCACGTCGTCGCACCAGAGCAGCTCGAAGACTCCGATGCGCAGGCACGCCAGGTCCACGGCCGGGAAGCGCTCGAGGGTCCACTCCTGGGCGTAGGTCTCGAGGAACTCGTCGATGCGGGCCTGGTGGAGCACCACGCCCTCGACGAGAGTCACGGCGTACTCCGGCACCGGCGGGTCCGACTGGTGCAGCCTCTCCCGAAGGGTGACCATCGGGTCGAGACCTCGCTGGTCGGCCTCGTACAGGACGTCCAGAGCCCTTTTGCGGGCCTTGGACCGTGCGCCCACTAGTTGTCCTTGATACGACCGAGGTAGCGCCCGTCGCGGGTGTCCACCTTGATCTTCTCGCCGGTCGTCAGGAACAGCGGGACCTGGATCTCGGCGCCGGT
>JAODNB010000382.1 GCA_025464795.1 Frankiales bacterium | reverse complement strand
CGCTGCAGCAGGTAGAGGCCCTCACTCGATCGGGGCATGATCACCGGGTCCTCCACTCCGGGCAGCCAGACCTCCTCGAGGCGCTTCGCCAACCCGCACAGGGCGACGTCGTTGACGCCGACCTCCGCGAGGGCGCGCTGGGCTGCGGCGACCTGGGGCAGCCCGCCGTCGACGACCACGAGGTTCGGCGGATAGGCGAACTTGCGGGGACGTCCCGTCTCGTCGTCGAGCGGCCCCGAGGGGGCCTCCTCCCGCAGCCGCTTGAACCGCCGGGTGAGGACCTCGTTCATCGCTGCGGTGTCGTCCTGGCCGTCGACCGTCTTGATGGCGAACCGGCGGTACTCGGACTTGCGCGCCATCCCGTCCTCGAACACGACCATCGAGGCCACGACCGACGTGCCCTGCAGGTTCGAGATGTCGAAGCACTCGATGCGCAACGGAGCCTCGTCCAGGTCGAGCGCCTCCTGGATCTCGGCGAGCGCCTTCGACCGGGCGGTGAGATCGCTGGCCCGCTTGGTCTTGTGGAGTGCGAAGGCCTGGGCCGCGTTGCGCTCGACCGTGGCCATGAGCGCTCGCTTGTCCCCGCGCTGAGGGATGCGCAGGGACACGTTGGTGCCCCGCAGCTGCTTGAGCCATCGCTCGATCGACGGGTGGTCGGAGGGCAGTGCCGGCACGAGCACCTCGCGCGGGACGTCGGCACCTGCCGTCGTCACGCCGTACTCGTCCTCGTCCTCGCCGTACACCTGTGTGAGGAACTGGCCGACCAGGTCTCCCGTCGTCAGGTCCTCGACCTTGTCCACGACGTAGCCGTGCTGACCTCGGATGCGCCCGCCGCGGACGTGGAAGACCTGCACCGCGGCCTCGAGAGCGTCCTCGACGATCCCGAGCACGTCGGCGTCGGTCGCGTCGGCGAGCACGACGGTCTGCTTCTCCAGGGCCTTCTTCATCGCGCCGACGTCGTCGCGCAGCCGAGCGGCCCGCTCGTAGTCCTGCACGTCAGCGGCCTCGTTCATCTGCTTCTCGAGGCGCTTGACGAAGGTGCTCGACGAACCGGCCATGAAGTCGCAGAAGTCCTCGACGATCGCGCGGTGCTCCTCCGCAGAGACCTTCCCGACGCATGGCGCCGAGCACTTGTCGATGTATCCCAGCAGGCAGGGCCGCCCGACCTGGTTCGCCCGCTTGAACACCCCCGCGCTGCAGGTCCTCGCGGGGAAGACGCGCAGGAGCAGGTCGAGGGTCTCCCGGATGGCCCACGCGTGCGAGTACGGCCCGAAGTACCGAACGCCCTTCTTCTTCGGACCGCGCATCACCTGCAGCCGAGGGTAGTCCTCGTACAGCGTCACCGCCAGCGAGGGGTAGCTCTTGTCGTCGCGGTACTTCACGTTGAAGCGCGGGTCGAACTCCTTGATCCAGGAGTACTCGAGCTGGAGCGCCTCGACCTCGTTCGCCACGACGGTCCACTCGACGGATGCTGCCGTGGTGACCATCTGCCGCGTCCGCGGGTGCAGGTTGTGGACGTCCTGGAAGTACGACGACAGGCGCGGGCGCAGCGACTTCGCCTTGCCGACGTAGACCACCCGACCGCGTTCGTCGCGGAAGCGGTAGACCCCCGGTTCGACCGGGATCGACCCCGCCGCGGGGCGGTAGGTCGAGGGGTGCGGCACGCCTCTCAGACTACGTCGGCGGACCGACACCGTCGCTCCGCGACAACGCGCGGAGCTACTCGTCGAAGATGTGGACCGGGACCCCGACGGTGAGCAGCGGGAACAGGATGTCGGCGTTGTAGTTGGTGACCCGGACGCAGCCGTGGCTCGCGGGGTGGGTCGGCACGTCGTAGGCCTCGCCGTGCACCGCGTACCCCTGGAAGAAGTACGACGGGCGGTACAGGTAGCCGAGCCGGCTGGTGCGCACGCCGTCGATCTTGTGCTGGATGCGGAAGGAGCCGCGCGGGGTGTGCGCGACGTACGAGACGCCCTGGTCGGTGTACGTGTACTCCCCACCGGTGGAGGTGTCGATGACCCGCTGGACGACCCCGCCCTTGGTCAGCACGACGATCTGCCGGGTGATCGAGACCTCGACCGCGTAGCCGGAGGCCGGGTACCGCACCTTGTACGACGTCGGGCGGCCGAGCCGCGTCCGCTCGGCCTTGGTCCACGTTCCGGTGCGCGACAGGCCCTCGAGCTTCTGGAACGCGATCACGGCGTGCTTCAGGTTCTGCCCGAAGACGCCGTCCTGCGCCCCGGAGTCGTAGTGGAGCTTCGCGAGGGCCCGCTGCAGCGCGAGGACGTCATCGCCCTTGGCCCCCAGGGCCAGGTCCCGAGCGGTGACGGTCAGGTTGGCGACGGGCGACCCAGCCGCGACCCAGGCCGCGGTGCCGCTCAGCAGGGCTCGGTAGGCGTAGGCCCCCGTCCGCGGGCTGAGCGAGAACGAGTAGCCGCCCGTGTCGCTGGTGCGGGTCTCCTGCTGGTTGCGCCAGGCGTGGTTGCTGAACAGCTGCAGCAGCACACGTGCGCTCTTGTAGACGGGGGCGACCCGGCCCGACAGCACCGAGGTCTCACCACGCTTGATCGTGGCAGGGCTCAGCGCGGCGCCGATCCGCGGCAGCACCTGGACGGTGACGGCCTGACTCGTGCTCGGGTTCGAGAACGCGTCGCCGGCGAACCGGAGGGTCAGGGCGAGCGTGCGGTAGGGCCGCAGCGTCGTGCGCACCTTGCCGTCGGCGTCGGAGGTCAGGTGCCGGAGGAGCACCGCGGTGGAGGTGCCGCCGTCCACCCCGTACAGGTCGACGGGCTGCGAGGGGGTGGCCAGGCCCGCCCTGGTGACCACGCCCGCCAGGGTCACCGGGACGCCGTAGGGCAGCTGGGTGTGCGAGGCCTGCAGCGTGAGGGCCGTCGGAGCGAGCGGCACGGCAGCGACGTCGGCGAGGAGCGGCGAGCTGCTGGGCGTGCCGGCGGAGGTCGACCAGATCGCGTAG
>JAODNB010000269.1 GCA_025464795.1 Frankiales bacterium | reverse complement strand
CGGACTCGACGGCGCTGTAGACGTCGTCCTCGTAGTCGAGGAAGACCGGCACGTCGATCGGGTCCTTGGGGGACTTCGCCTTGAGCTCGAGCTGGGCCTTGCAGACGGCCGCGATGGCCGGCTTGGCTGCCTCGAGACCGGCGGCGACGATGGCCTCGGTGGGGGCAGCGCCGCCACCGTTGATGACCTCGTACACGGTCTTCGTGGCCTCGGCCTCGACCATCATGATCGCGACGTCACCATCGTCGAGCATGCGGCCCGCGACGACCATGTCGAACGTCGCGTCCTCGAGCTCGGTGTGCGTCGGGAACGCGACCCACTCGCCGTTGATGCAGGCGACACGGGTGGCGCCGACCGGGCCGGTGAACGGCAGGCCGGACATGAGCACGGCGGCCGCGGCGGAGTTGATCGCCAGGACGTCGTAGAGGTGGTCGGGGTCGAGCGCCAGGACGGTGCTCACGACCTGGACCTCGTTGCGCAGGCCCTTCTTGAAGGACGGGCGCAGCGGGCGGTCGGTGAGGCGGCAGGTGAGGATCGCGTCCTCGGAGGGCCGGCCCTCACGGCGGAAGAACGAGCCGGGGATGCGGCCGACGGAGTACATGCGCTCCTCGACGTCCACCGTCAGAGGGAAGAAGTCGAGGTTCTCCTTGGGACGCTTGGAGGCGGTCGCCGCGGACAGGACCAGGGTGTCGCCCTGGTAGATCGTGACGGATCCGGCGGCCTGCTTGGCAAGGCGCCCCGTCTCGAAGCGGATCACGCGGGTGACGCCACCGGGGTTGTTGATGACGGCCTCGGAGAACTCCGAGCCGTAGATGTTGCTCTCGCCCGTCATGGGCACTCCTCTTTGTGACGGCCGCAGTCGGGTTGATGCTCCCGGGCGCGGCACGTGGTGCCGTTGAACGGTCGTCCAACGACGAAGGGAGTGCCCGCGTGGGCACTCCCTGTCGTGCTGCTAGCGGCGCAGGCCGAGACGCTCGATGAGCGCGCGGTAGCGCTGGATGTCGGTCTTCTCCAAGTACTTCAGGAGGCGCCGACGACGGCCGACCAGCGCGAGCAGGCCACGGCGCGTGTGGTGGTCGTGCTTGTGCTGCTTGAGGTGCTCGGTCAGGTCCGAGATCCGCTTGCTGAGCATGGCGATCTGGACCTCGGGCGAGCCGGTGTCGGCCTCGACCGTGGCGTACTCCGCCATGATGGACTTCTTCTGCTCGGTGGTGAGCGCCACGGTTCTCCTTGGAACGACTGTGTGCGCCCGGGGTTTTCTGCACCCGGGCAGGGAAACACACCGCCGGTCTCCCGGCTGAGGGCAAACGCTACCAGTGCGGAGCGTGGGCGCAGGCCCGATCACGCTCAGCCGGCGACAGCTGCACCCGCTTCGACGGGGGCGACGCGCGTGAACAGGTAGTCGAGGTAGCGCAGCAGCTCGGCCGGGTCGAACGGCTTCGCCAAGAAGTAGTCCACGCCCTCGGTCCAGGCGCGCCACGCCTGGGCGTCGTCGGCAGCCGCGGTGAGCATGACCACGGGCAGGTCGGGCCCGCCATCGGCCGAGCGGATCCGCTGGAGCACCGCGTGCCCGTCCAGTCCCGGCATCATGACGTCGAGGACCACGCAGTGCGGGCGCTCGGCGTCGATGGCCCGCAGCCCCGCGTAGCCGTCCTCAGCTGTGGCGACGTCATAGCCCTCCACCTCGAGGACGTCCGTCACGAGCCTGCGGATCGAGGCGTCGTCATCGATGACGAGGATCTTGGGCACCGGGGTTCCTCCTGTGGGGCGTCCCTCTACCGATCGGCGCTCTTGACCCCGCTGGCGCTCACCCAGACGGGTGAAGGGGCAGCAGCGAACGGGTGCGCTCCACGTCGAGCGCCATCTGCGCCTTGAGCGGCTCCACGCCGTCGAAGCGCAGGGTGTCCCGGAGCCGGGCCGTGAACGACAAGCCGACGTGCTCGCCGTACAGGTCGCCTGCGAAGTCCAGGACAAATGCCTCGATCCGACGCTCATCGCCCGCGAAGGTGGGGTTCGTCCCGATGCTGATCGCCGCAGGCAGCAGCTCGGCCTTGCGCCCGGACCCCCGCACGAGCCGTCCCGCGTAGATGCCGTCCGACGGCACGGCGCTCCACGGCAGCGGCTCGAGGTTCGCGGTGGGGTACCCCAGCTCGCGCCCGCGCTGGTCGCCCCGGACGACGATCCCGTGGATCCGGTGCTCCCGGCCCAGGGCTGCCTGGGCGCTGGTGACGTCACCCGCGGAGACGCAGGACCGGACGTACGTCGAGCTCCACCGCATGTCGCCAGCCCCCTGCATGGGGAACCCCTCGACGCTGAAGCCCCAGCGCTGCCCGTCCGCCGTCATCGCCGCGACGGTGCCTTCGCCGCCTGCTCCGTAGCGGAAGTTCTCCCCGACGACGACGGCACTGGCGTGCAGCTTCTCCACCAGGACCGAGTGCACGAACTCCGAGGGCTGCCGGCGCATGAAGTCCAGCGTGAACGGGAGCACGCAGAACACATCGACACCCAGCGCCTGGACGAGGTCGGCCTTGTAGCGCTGCCCGGTGAGCATCGGGGGATGGCTCCCGGGCCGGATGACCTCGATCGGGTGCGGGTCGAAGGTGAGCACGACGCTCGGGACGCCCAGCTCCTGGGCCTTGTCGACGGCCCGGCGGATGAGCTGCTGGTGCCCGAGGTGCACACCGTCGAACACCCCGATCGTGACGACGCACCGGCCCCACTTGCCCGGGACCCGCTCCACGCCGCGCCACCGCTCCATGGCCCGCAGGCTAGTCGGCGCTGTCCCTGCCTGAGCGCGATGCGGTGGATCACCCCGGCCCGAACCGCGGCAGGGCATCGCACCCCCGCTCAGGCGGGGCGGAAGACGACGCTGGCGCGGGCGGCCCCGTCGCGGTCCTCGACCAGGGCTACGCACCCGCCGTCGGGCGCGAAGGCCCCCACGACGCCCGAAGCGCCGGTCGCCGCGAGCTTCTTGCCGTACGACAGGTCGACGGCCTCCTGAGCTGTGAGGTCACGGCGGGAGAAGGACTGAGCCACGGCCAGGTCGAGCGGCACGATCGCCGGGTCGAAGTCGGCCTCCAGCTGCTCGAGCGTCCGGGCGACGTCGAGGTCGAACGGACCGACCCGCGTGCGACGAAGGGCTGTCAGGTGGCCGCCGACGCCGAGCGCGGCACCGAGGTCGCGGGCGAGGGCGCGGACGTACGTGCCGCTCGTGCAGGTCACCGCCACGTCGACCTCCTCTCCTCGCCGGGCGAGGACGTCGAACTGCGACACCGTCACCGACCGAGCCTTCAGCGCGACCGACTCCCCCGCCCGGACCTTGGCGTAGGAGCGCACGCCGTCGACCTTGATGGCCGACACCGAGGACGGCACCTGCTGCAGGTCGCCCGTCAGCAGGGCGATCTGCGCGCTCAACGCCTCGTCACTGACCCCGGACGCGTCGGCGGTCGCCGTGACCTCCCCCTCGGCGTCATCGGTGATCGTCGTCTGCCCCAGCCGGATCGTGGCGGTATAGGTCTTGTCGGTCAGTGCGAGGTGGCCGAGCAGGCGGGTCGCCTTGCCGATGCCGAGCAGCAGCACGCCCGTCGCCATCGGGTCCAGCGTCCCGGCATGTCCGACCTTGCGCGTCCGCGCGAGCCGGCGCGTCCTGCCGACCACGTCGTGGGACGTCCAGCCACCAGGCTTGTCGACGACGACCAGTCCGTCCGCAGCCGGAGCGGTCATGCGGGCAGGTGCGGCGCCGTCGCCAGGGCTTCCCTCAGCCGGGACACCGTGACCTCGCAGGGGTCTGCGGACGTGAAGCCTGCGGCAAAGCGATGACCGCCTCCACCCAGAGAGCTGCAGAGAGCGCCGACGTCGATCTGACCCTTGGACCGGATCGAGACCTTGATCAAGCCGTCCTCCGGGTCGGTCTTCAGGACAGCTGCCACCTCGGCCTCGCGGGAGGTGCGCAGCACGTCGATGACCCCCTCGACGTCGGACAGCGCCAGGCCATGCAGCTGGAGGTCCTCGGCCGTGACCGTGGACCAGACCAGCCCGAGACCGTTGACGGCGTCGCTGTCGAGCTCCGCCCTCGAGCAGACCGAGCCCAGCAGGCCGACGTAGGCGAAGGGGGCGGTGTCCCAGATGTCGCGGCTGATCACGTCGTGCCGGATGCCGGTCGCCAGCAGCCGCGCGGCGAGCTCGTGGACGGACGGCGTCGTCGCGGCGTACTTGAACGAGCCGGTGTCGGTGATCAGGCCCGTGTAGACGGGGGCGGCGATCTCAGCTGTCAGCGGCAGCCCCATGCGATCGAGCAGCTCCACGACGATGACGGCCGTTGCAGCAGCCCGCTCGTCGACGAGGTTGACCGTGCCGAAGCGGGTGTTGGTGGTGTGGTGGTCGATGACGAGCACGGCGTCGGCGGTCCCGACCCGGTCGGCGAGGACCCCGAGCCGATCGACGCTTCCGGTGTCGAACGTGACCAGCAGTGCGGGCGCTGCCGGGACCTCGGCGGCCTCGACGAGCAGGTCCAGACCGGGTAGAGCGGCGTACGCGGCGGGTACTTCGAAGGGCCGGCTGCCCCAGGAGGCGCGTACTGCCACACCCTTGTCGCGCAGCGCGATCCCGAGCGCGAGCATGGATCCCAGGGCATCGCCGTCGGGCCCGACGTGACAGACCAGCGTCACGTCGTCGTGGGACGACAGCAGCCGGACCGCCTCGGTCCAGTCGGCCTCGGCAGCGGTCACGCGGGCTCGTCCTGGTCGTCGTCGTCGAGGGCACGTGGGGCCTTGTACGGGTCCGGGTCGCCGGCCGGAGCCGCGTTCGAGGCGATCTCCTGCACCCGCGCGTCCGCGGCCCGGGCCTCGGCGAGCAGCTCCTCGAGCCGGCCTGCGGTCTCCGGCACCACGTCAGCGATGAAGGTCAGCGACGGCGTGTAGCGCACGCCGGTCTGCTTGCCGACCGTGCTTCGCAGGACGCCCTTGGCGCTCTCCAGGGCCATGGCTGACTCCTGCCGGACGACGTCGTCACCGAAGACCGTGTAGTAGAGGGTCGCCTCCCGGAGGTCCGGCGTCACCTTGGCGTCGGTGATGGTGACCATGCCGAGCCGCGGGTCCTTGACCTGCATCTCGATGGTCTGCGCGACGATCTCGCGGATCCTCACGGCGAGCTTGCGCGCGCGTGCCACGTCAACCACGGCCAGTCCTCTCCTTGTCGTCTTCGGAGCCGAAGAGCTGCCGCCGGACTGACAGCACCTCGGCCTCGGGCTTTCCCGCCAGCAGGCGCCCGCAGGAGTCGAGGACGTCCTGCGAGTGCTTGGCTTTGAGCGAGTGGACGTCTCGGGGAAGGAGGTCGAGCGCAAGACTGCCGATGAACACGCACGACCTCCTTCTCGAGAGCTACTTGCGGGGGACCTCACGCATCTCGAACGTCTCGATGACGTCGTCGGACTTGATGTCGTTGAAGTTGCCCAGTCCGATACCGCACTCGTATCCCTCGCGGACCTCGGTGGCAGCGTCCTTGAAGCGCTGCAGCGACTCGATCTTGAGGTTGTCGGCCACGACCACGCCGTCACGCACGAGGCGCGCGGAGGAGTTGCGGACGATCGTCCCGGACCGCACGAGGCAACCGGCGATGTTGCCGTACTTGCTCGACCGGAAGATCTCGCGAACCTCGGCGGTGCCGAGCTGAGCCTCTTCGTAGATCGGCTTGAGCATGCCCTTGAGAGCCGCTTCGATGTCCTCGATCGCTGCGTCGATGACCGGGTAGTAGCGGGTGTCGACGTGCTCGCGGTCGGCCAGCTCACGGGCGTTGCCCTCAGGTCGGACGTTGAAGCCGAGGATCACCGCGTCGGACGCGCTGGCCAGGTTGATGTCGTTCTCCGTGATGGCGCCGACGCCGCGGCCGATGATCCGGAGCGACACCTCCTCGCCGACGTCGATCTTGAGGAGAGCGTCCTCGACCGCCTCGACCGAGCCGGACACGTCACCTTTGAGGATGAGGTTCAGCTGGGTGTTCTCGCCCTCCTTGAGGCGCTCGAACAGCGACTCGAGGGTGGGTCGGCCACGTGAGGCCGCGAGGGAGGCGTTGCGCTCACGCGCCTGCCGCTGCTCGGCGATCTGGCGGGCCATCCGGTCCTCGCCGACGACCAGGAACGTGTCGCCGGCGCGTGGCACCGACGTGAAGCCCAGGACCTGGACCGGCTGCGCCGGACCTGCCTCGAGGACGTTCTCACCACGCTCGTTGAGCATCGCTCGCACGCGACCGAAGGCGTCGCCGGCGACGATCGAGTCACCCACCCGGAGCGTTCCGCGGGTGACGAGGACGGTGGCGACAGCACCGCGGCCCTTGTCGAGGCGAGCCTCGATCGCGGTGCCCTGCGCGTCGACGGTGGCGTCGGCGAACAGCTCGAGAGCCGCGTCTGCGGTCAGCAGGATCGCGTCGAGCAGCTCCTCCAGGCCGAGACCGGCCTTCGCGGAGACGTCGACGAACATCGTCGTGCCGCCGTACTCCTCAGCCACGAGGCCGTACTCGGTGAGCTGACCACGGACCTTCGCCGGGTCGGCGCCCTCCTTGTCGATCTTGTTCACGGCGACGACGATCGGTACGTCAGCGGCCTGGGCGTGGTTCAGCGCCTCGATCGTCTGCGGCTTCACACCGTCGTCAGCAGCGACGACGAGCACCGCGATGTCGGTGACCTTCGCACCACGAGCACGCATGGCCGTGAAGGCCTCGTGACCCGGGGTGTCGATGAAGGTGATCTCACGGACCCCGCCCTCGACGGGGTGGTGCACCTGGTAGGCGCCGATGTGCTGGGTGATGCCACCGGCCTCGCCCTTGACGACGTCCGTGGAGCGGATGGCGTCGAGCAGGCGGGTCTTTCCGTGGTCGACGTGACCCATGATCGTGACGACCGGCGGGCGCGGAGTGAGCTCCGCCTCGTCGTCGTACTCACCGCCGAAGGACAGGTCGAAGCGCGTCAGCAGCTCCGCGTCCTGCTCCTCGGGCGTGACGATGGAGACGTCGTAGCCGAGGTGCGCACCGAGCAGCTGCAACGTCTCGTCAGTGCAGGACTGCGTCGCGGTGACCATCTCGCCGAGCTCGGTGAAGACGACCTGAACCAGCGAACCCGGGTTGGCGTTGATGCGGT
>JAODNB010000268.1 GCA_025464795.1 Frankiales bacterium | reverse complement strand
CGGCGGTGGTGGCGTCAACGCCGTCAACCGCATGATCGAGGTCGGCCTCAAGGGCGTGGAGTTCATCGCCATCAACACCGACGCTCAGGCGCTCCTCATGTCGGACGCCGACGTGAAGCTCGACGTGGGCCGCGAACTGACCCGAGGCCTCGGCGCTGGTGCGGCCCCCGAGGTCGGCCGCCAGGCCGCTGACGACCACCGCGACGAGATCGAGGAGGTCCTCAAGGGCGCCGACATGGTCTTCGTCACGGCCGGCGAGGGCGGTGGCACCGGCACCGGTGGCGCGCCCGTCGTGGCTGCCGTCGCGCGGTCGCTCGGTGCCCTCACGATCGGCGTGGTGACCCGCCCGTTCTCCTTCGAGGGACGTCGCCGGGCCACCCAGGCCGAGGAGGGCATCGCCGCCCTGCGCGCGGAGGTCGACACCCTCATCGTCATCCCCAACGACCGGTTGCTGTCGATCAGCGACAAGCAGGTCAGCGTCATGGACGCCTTCAAGAGCGCCGACCAGGTGCTGCTCTCCGGCGTTCAGGGCATCACCGACCTCATCACGACGCCGGGTCTGATCAACCTCGACTTCGCCGACGTGAAGTCGGTCATGAGCGGCGCAGGCTCTGCCCTCATGGGCATCGGGTCGGCCCGTGGCGACGACCGCTCCATCGTGGCCGCCGAGATGGCCATCGCCAGCCCGCTGCTGGAGGCCAGCATGGACGGTGCCCACGGGGTCCTGCTCTCCATCTCCGGTGGCAGTGACCTCGGGCTCTTCGAGATCAACGAGGCCGCTCAGCTCGTCGCCGACGCCGCGCACCCTGACGCCAACATCATCTTCGGCGCCGTCATCGACGACGCGCTCGGCGACGAGGTGCGGGTGACGGTCATCGCCGCCGGCTTCGACAGCGGCGCGCCCACCTACCGCAAGGCCGAGCCGCGCCGCGTCGCGGCCCCCGAGCCCGCCCCGGAGCCGGAGTACGAGCAGGTCTACGAGGAGCCGGTCCGCGCCGCTGAGCCGCGCTACACCGCGACCACGCCGACTCCCGTCGCCCCGCCCGAGCGGCCGCGTCGCACCGTGGTGTTCGAGGACGACCTCGACGTCCCCGACTTCCTGAAGTAGGCCGTGCTCGACCTGCTGGACGCGGAGCTTCCCGCACCGGCACGAGGTGTGTTCACGACGCGTGGCGGCGGGACCAGCCTGCCGCCCTGGGACAGCCTCAACCTCGCCGTGCACGTCGAGGACTCCCACAGCAAGGTGCTGGCCAACCGCGAGCTGCTGACCCGATCGCTCGGCGTCGAGGGCCTGGCGTTCGGGAAGCAGGTGCACGGCAGTGGCGTCCGCGTCGTGAAGGGCCTCAGCAACAAGACCAGCCGCGGGCTCGACGACACCGACGCCCTGGTGACGACCGTTCCCGGGATCGCGCTGGTGATGATGGGAGCCGACTGCCTACCGGTCCTGCTGGCCGCCGACGGCGTGGTCGGCGCAGCGCACGTGGGACGTCCAGGTCTGCAGAAGGGCGTCCTGCCGGAGCTGGTGCGCGTGATGCGTGAGCAGGGAGCCGAGCAGATCACCGCCACCCTCGGCCCTGGGATCTGCGGCCTCTGCTACGAGGTCCCCGGGTCCATGGCCGGCGAGGTGGAGAAGTCCGCACCGGGCAGCCGGGGCACCACTCGCGCTGGGACGACCTCCGTCGACCTGCTTCGCGGCGCGACCCTCCAGCTCGAGCGGCTCGGCATCCGGGCCGGAGCCGTGGGCGGCTGCACCCTCGAGCAGCCGGAGCGCTTCTTCTCCTACCGCCGTGACGGGGTGACCGGACGCCACGGCGGCGTGGTCTGGCTCCCGTCATGAGCCGCCGGGACGAGCTCGCGGCGAACCTGGCGGAGGTCAACGCGCGCATCATCAGGTCCTGCGAGGCGGCAGGCCGCGACCCCTCGTGCGTCACGCTGGTGGCCGTGACCAAGACGTGGCCCGCCAGCGACGCCGTCCTGCTGCGCGACCTCGGCGTCGTCGACCTCGCCGAGAACCGCGACCAGGAGGCCAGCCAGAAGGCGGCGGCGGTCGGCGGGGTCCGCTGGCACTTCGTCGGCCAGGTCCAGACGAACAAGGCACGCAGCGTGGCGTCGTACGCCGATGTCGTCCACTCCGTCGACCGACCCTCCCTGGTGGAGGCTCTCGGGGCCGGGGCTGTGCGTGCCCGGCGCACCGTCGAGGTCCTGCTGCAGGTGAGCCTCGACGGCGAGCGAGGGGGAGCGCTGCCGGTGGACGTGCCTGCCCTTGCCGACCTCGCTGTCGAGACCGAGGGGCTTCGGCTGGCCGGCGTGATGGCGGTGGCTCCGCGCGCCGCTGAGCCTGCGGAGGCCTTCGCGCGGCTGCAGGTCGTCGCTGAGCAGGTTCGAGCCCGCCATCCCTCCGCGACCCTGATCAGTGCCGGGATGAGCGGGGACCTGGAGCAGGCGATCGCGGCCGGAGCGACGCACGTGCGTGTCGGCACGGCCGTGTTGGGGCATCGACCCCCACCGCTCGGCTAGGCTCAGTCCACGATGTGTGCTTCAGGAACGTCCCCCGCCCCGACCTCACAACAGTGGAGCTCCGCATGCCAGGCGTGATGCGCAAGATGGGCCTCTACCTCGGCTTGGTCGAGGACGACGAGCACGACCGCTACGACTCCTACGACGACTACCCGGAGGAGGAGGCGTACGAGGAGCCCGTCGCGGTCCGCCGCCACGCGCCCTCTGCACCTCCGACCGCGGTGACCCGCCGGTCGTTCGACACGAGCGCCCGTACCCAGGGGTCGGTCGCCCTGGACACGCCCCCGCGCCCGCAGGCCGTGCCTGCCTACGACGACGCGTACCGCATCACCACGCTGCACCCCCACAGCTACAACGACGCCAAGGCCATCGGTGAGCACTTCCGTTCGGGTACACCCGTGATCATGAACCTCACCGAGATGGACGACTCCGACGCGAAGCGGCTCGTCGACTTCGCAGCCGGCCTCACGTTCGGGCTGCACGGTCGCATCGAGCGCGTCACGAACAAGGTGTTCCTGCTGTCCCCGGAGCACTTCACCGTCACCGCAGAGGATCGGGCTCGGATCGTCGAGGGCGGTTTCTTCAACCAGTCCTGACCCAGCTCGTCTCTCCGCAGGAGCCTCGAAACCGTGACGGTCGTCGGATCTGTCCTCTACTACGCGTTGCTGGTCTTCCTGCTGCTGCTGATCTTCCGGATGGTCATGGAGTACGTCTTCATGTTCGCGCGCGGCTACCGGCCACAGGGTCCGGTCGCCATCGGGCTCGAGCTCGCGTACTCCGCCACCGACCCTCCCCTCAAGGCTCTCCAGCGCGTGATCCCGCCGTTGCGGATCGGGAACATGTCGCTGGACCTCGGCTTCTTCGTGCTCTTCACCGTCGTCCTGATCCTTATGCGCGTGGTCGTGAACGTGTGACCCTCTCCCGTCCGGATGTGACCTGATGCCCCTGACTCCTGCAGATGTCTCCAACAAGCTCTTCGGGCAGTCGGTCCGCGGCTACAACAAGAACGAGGTCGACGAGTTCCTCGACGAGGTCGAGAGGGAGCTCGCGGCCCTTCTCACCGAGAACGCAGCGCTCACCGCTCGCTTGGCCTCGGTGGGTGGAGCCCCGCCGATCGCCGCCGCACCGGTCGAGCAGCCCCTGGCAGCTCCGGCCCCGGCGGCTGCCCCGGCCCCGGCCGCAGCCCAGCCGCTCCCGGCCGACACGCAGGAGGCGGCACTTCGCACCCTGCTGATGGCTCAGCGCACAGCGGACCAGGCGGTGGCGGAGGCCCGGGCCGAGGCTGACAAGGCCATGGCCGAGGCCCGCGCCGCGGCCGACGCGCTGCTCGCTGACGCCAGCTCGCGCGCGAGCGCCGTCGACGCCGAGCTCAACGCGCGGAGCGCCGCCGCCCTCGCAGACCTGCAGCGGCAGCAGGGCGAGCTGCAGAAGCGCATCGACGACCTGAAGGCCTTCGAGCGGGAGTACCGCCTGCGCCTCAAGGCCTACCTCGAGTCGCAGCTCAAGGACCTGGACACGCGCGGCGGGGGCGCCTCCGAGGGTCCGGGTGCTGGGGTGCCGGCTGCGGCCCGTACCGCTGCGGTCGGCCCCATGCCGACGGGTGTCACCGCCCCGCCACCCCAACCGGCTCCGCCGTCCGCACCCGTGGCGCCGCCGGCACTGTTCGGCGCCGCGCCGCACCCCTCAGCCGCACCGGCTCGACCGGCTCCTGCCCGGCAGCCGGCGCCGGCGGTCGAGGAAGAGGCGTTCCCGCAGGTGCTCCCCCCGGAGTGGTCCGAGATCAGCACCGGGCCGGAGCCCAGAGCGGATTCCCCTCGTCCTGAGGCGAACCCTTCCGGTCCGCCGCACGAGACCCCGCTTCCTGCTGCGCCGCCCTCTCTTCGAGCCGTCCCGCCCCTGTCGGTCGAGCCCCAGCCCATGGGCCCCTTCACGGTTGTTCCGCCCGCTGTCCAGCTCGAGCAGGTCGACGAAGGGCCCGAACCCCCCACGCAGCCCTGAGTCCGCAACAGCCCTCTGCGGACAGGCCCACTGCAGGCATCAGTAGGATGCCAAGGCTTGTCCGCGAACCCCTTGTCGGAGGACCCTCCACGTGATCGTCATCAGCGGGGCACTTGTCCTCGTCGCCCTTGTCCTGCTCGTCATCGGGCTCGTCGACCCCAGCTTGGGGTTCGTGTACGCCTCGATCGCCGTCAGCCTGGCCTCCTTCGTGTTCCTGGTGATCGGGATCCTGCAGCGGCGCAAGGAGGTGCAGCCCGACGCGGAGAGCACGCACCACTCCGGCGGAGCTGTCATGGCCGGTGTCGGGGCCGTCGCTCGGGCCGGCGACAAGCTGCTCCACCGTGATCACGGCGACGACGCGGGCTCCTCGGTCTCGACGCTGCCCGCGGTCTACAAGGCCCCCGCCGCCGAGGGTGCGACCGGGCAGGTGCTGGTCGTGGCCGGACGCCCCCGCTACCACGTCGAGGGCTGCCGCTACCTCGCCGGCAAGGAGGCCGAGTCGGTGGACGTCGCCGTGGCTCGTGCCGACAGCTACACCGCGTGCGGCGTCTGCAAGCCCGACGAGTCCCTGACCGCAGCTCCCGCGGCGCCCCTGGTCGAGAAGACCGAGGACACCCGGCCCGGCGTGGCAGACGAGGAGGCGACGGTCGAGCTCGTGGCGCCCAGCCCCGAAACCCCCGAAACCCCCGAAACCCCTGTGGCCGCCAAGGCCGCGTCGGTGCGCGTACCGCGTACCGTCACCGCGCCCACCGCACGCGTCGCGCAGCCGGCCACCAAGCCGATCGCCAAGCGGGCGCCTGCCAAGGCCTCGGAACCGGCGAGGAAGGCCCCGGCCAAGGCTGCCGCCACGCCGCCGGCCAAGGCCGCTGCCCCGGTGAAGAAGGCCGTCGCTCCGGCAAAGAGGGCCGTCACCCCGGTC
>JAODNB010000248.1 GCA_025464795.1 Frankiales bacterium | reverse complement strand
GCCGTCCACGGGGGTCGGCGCGGTGGAGCCGTCGGCCGGCGCCGTCTCGACGTCTCCCTGGGGCGTCGGCCCGGGGTCGCTGCTGACGAGGTCGAGCTGGGTGTCGGTCTCCCACGCAGGACTGCGGTTGTCACGGCTGCTTGTCACCTGGTGCGACGGTCCGAAGGCGACTGTGCCGGCGGCGAGAGTGAAGGGGGCGGTGTAGACGTCGCGGGACCGGTAGCCGTCCTCGGTGTCGCGATGACCGTCCTGGTCCCAGGCGAGGGTGCTGCCGTCCGGGGACACCACGAAGTCCGCGCCGCCGCTCGTCGGGTCGTTCGACACGGCTTGCGGGTCGCCCCCGGCCGCCGGGAGCGTGACCGCGGCGCCGGTGGTGTGGTTCGTCGCGATCAGGGTCGTGCCGTCCAGGTACGCCGGGTGCTCCAGGTCGGCGCCACCGCTCACCTTGGTGATGACCCCTGACCCGATGTCGGAGCGGTAGAGGTCCAGGGAGTAGGACGCGTTCGACGTCCCCGTGTACTTCGACCACACGACCTGGGTCCCGTCCGGGGACAGCGCCGCGCCCGTGAAGATGACGCGCGAGTTCGAGTTGATGGGGGAGGTCGCGACCAGCTCCACCTGGTCGCCCGAGCTCTCGTAGACGACCACGTCGGTGTTGTTCCGCTGCTGGCTCGGAGCGCTGGGGTCGTAGCGGTACTCGACCGCCGCGAACCGCCGCGCGGCCCGGGCGGCGGTGACGGACACCGCGCTGGTGCCGTCCTCCTCGGACAGGACAGGGGTGTCCGTGTGGTCGAGGGACGGGCCGAGGTACAGCCCGCCGGTCGAGTGCGGCGCGCGGTCGGCGACCACGAGGTACAGCCGGCCGTCGCCACTGCTGCTGACGTCGGCGGACGCTGCCGTCGCCGGCAGCAGCGTCGGCAGCAGCATGGAGGCACTCAGGACCAGTGCTGCCAGGGCCCCACGTCTCAGCGCCACATCGTGAACCCGTCGACGTAGACGTTCGGGCGGTTCTTCGTGCTCTTGGTGCGGATCGTCAGCGTGCGGTTCGCGTTGGACGTCCAGGTGATGCTCGCGACGGCCTGGCGAGGGGTGCGGACCCTCGCGTAGGTGTCGACGGAGGCGAGGACCCGCCCCCCGTACACGACCTCGACGACTCCGCAGGTCGAGCAGCGGGTCACCAGGAGCTGGAACCGGTGACCGGGCAGCGTGACCACTCCGTACCCGCCGGTCGTCTTGAGGATCGTCACGGAGTGGTACCAGGCGTCGCTGTAGCGGGCCGTGCCGTAGCCGCGGCTGTACCGCGCCTTGGTCTGGTCGTACGGCACGGTCGTCTGCTGGCTGGTGGCGACGGCTGTGCTGTTCCCGTAGGCGTCGAAGGCCTGGACGCGGAACGCGTAGGTGCTGCCGATGGCGCCGGGGTAGGAGCGTGTCACGCCTGCAGCGTGGTCGACCCACCGCGTGAAGGGGCCGCCGTTGGTGCTCACGTCGACCGTGAAGACGGTGCCGGCAGGGTCGCCTGCGCCGAACGTCACCGGGAAGGTCGCGGTGGTCGACGTGGCCGAGGTGGGGACGGGGACCACGATGCGGGTGCCGAGGGCCGTCATCGTGCGCGTCACCGCTGGCGACACGTTGCCCGACCGGTCGACCGCAGTGATCTCGTAGGTGTAGTCCGTGCCGAGGTACAGCCCGGTGTCGGTGGTCTGCGTCCGCGGTGCGGGGACGAACGGCAGCACCGTCGTCGCGCCTCGGAAGGTCCGCGTGACGAGGTAGCCGGACAGGTCCGGGGTCGCCGGTGGCGCGGTCCACGCGATGGTCGCCGAGCTGCCGGCAAGGGCGAACGGCACGTCGGCAGTGGGCGCGGGCGGAGCGACGCTGTCGACCTGGCCGACGGCGATGCTGATCTCGTCGGCGTCGGTCTCGCGGGTGGCGACCGCGGGGGTGCTGCCGTCGGCTGGCACGGTCCAGACGTCCCCGAAGCCGCCGGCGCCGTCACTGCGGATGAAGTCCAGGGCCGTCGCCGAGATCCACACGGGGGTGGAGTTCTCCAGCGCGTCCGTGAGAACGGTGGGTTCCCCCAGCGTCGCGACGCCGTTGACGAGCGTGAGGGGCGCGACCTCGAGGTCGATGCGGCTGGCGTCCTGGGTTCCGGCCGGGTCGCGGTCCACCCGGAAGGCGACCTTGCTGCCGTCGGGCGAGACCACGAAGTCGGCCGAGTCCGCCGGCGCGTTGCCGAGCGGGTGTGACGGTGACTGCGCCGTGATGCCGGTGATGGGGAAGGTCACGACGCCACCCTGGTCGGCGCTGGTCGCCACGAGCGTGGTGGCGTCGAGGTAGCTGCTCAGCACCAGCCCCGTCGTCCCCGGAATGGTGGTCGGGGCACCCGCCGCCACCGGGGCGGTCTTCAGGACAGGGGTCGAGGAGTCGCCGCTCACCATCACGGTCGTCCACACGACCTGCGTGCCGTCGGGGGACAGCCGGGCTGCCTCGTCAACGGTGAAGTCGACGGCGGGGTTCGGGTCCGTCGGGCCTGCGTAGGACTGGAAGGTGCTCGAGACGACCCGCACGATGCGCCCGGACACGTCGCGGACGACCACCTGGCTCGTGACCCCGTCGGCGCTGGTGGCGTCCTCGACGGTCACGATGCGGCTGCCGTCCTGGGAGGCGCTCACCTCGTACACGGCGTGGTCCGCCGACTCCGGCACGATCGCTGTGGCGGTGCCGCCGGGAGTGACGTCCCGGTACAGGCCGTAGCTGCCGTTCCCGTCGGTGTCGACCACGGTGAAAGCCACCGGCGAGGTGGGCGCGGCATCCGCCAGAGCCGGGACGGTCAGCCCGCTGGTGAGCAGGGCGGCGGTGACGACGGTGCTGAGGACGGAGACGGTGGCGAGACGGTGCATCCGATCAGAGTCGCAGAAAGGCTTCTGGCATGCTCGGCACCGCCACGCCCGTCCTGTGCGCGTTATGGAGGAGTTCCCATGCCGATAGCCACCCCCGAGGCCTACGCCGACATGCTCGACAGGGCCAAGGCAGGCGCCTTCGCCTACCCGGCGATCAACGTGACGAGCTCCCAGACCCTCAACGCGGCGCTGCAGGGCTTCGCGGACGCGGGCAGCGACGGCATCGTCCAGGTGAGCACGGGTGGAGCCGAGTACGCCGCCGGGCAGCGCGTGAAGGACATGGTCACGGGCGCCGTGGCGCTGGCGGAGTACGCGCACGTGGTGGCGGCGAAGTACGACGTCCAGATCGCCCTGCACACCGACCACTGCCCGAAGGACAAGCTCGACGGCTACATGCGCCCGCTCATCGCGATCTCGCAGGAGCGCGTCGACCGCGGCCTGGCTCCGCTGTTCCAGTCCCACATGTGGGACGGCTCGGCCGTGGAGCTGAAGGAGAACCTGAGCATCGCCCAGGAGCTGCTCGAGAAGTGCGCGAGGGCGAGGATCGTCATGGAGCTCGAGATCGGTGTCGTCGGCGGCGAGGAGGACGGTGTCGAGGCCGAGATCAACGAGAAGCTCTACACCACAGCCGAAGACGCGCTGCTCACTGCCGAGGCGATCGGCATCGGCGAGAAGGGCCGGTACATGCTCGCGGCCACCTTCGGCAACGTGCACGGCGTGTACAAGCCCGGCAACGTGAAGCTCCAGCCGTCGATCCTTCGAGACATCCAAGAGGCCGTCGGTGCCAAGACGGGCACCGAGAAGCCGTTCGACCTGGTCTTCCACGGCGGGTCCGGCTCGCTGCTGTCGGAGATCCGCGAGGCCCTCGACTACGGCGTCGTGAAGATGAACGTCGACACCGACACCCAGTACGCGTACACCCGGCCCGTGGCCGCACACATGTTCTCGAACTACGACGGGGTGCTCAAGGTCGACGGCGAGGTCGGCAACAAGAAGACCTACGACCCCCGCGCCTGGGGCAAGCTCGCCGAGAACGCCATGGCCGTACGCGTGGTCACCGCCTGCGAGGACCTCCGATCGGCAGGGACTGCTGCCAAGGCGTAGCGCTCTGGGTTACGCTGTCAACACGCCACGCCGTCAGGAGTGGCACGACCGCCGGTTCGCCGAGGCCTGTCCCCGGGTGGTCGTCGCGAGAACGCGGGACAGGCGCGGGGGAACCAGGAACGACGGGACCTAGCTTCTAGGGGTCCCTGGGGTGAAGCGCGCGAGCGCCGGGCAGCCCAGCCCGAACCCGACAGCTCACC
>JAODNB010000220.1 GCA_025464795.1 Frankiales bacterium | reverse complement strand
CCCACGGTCCGGGTGAAGGAGCTCACGGAGGCACCCGTCGGGCTGTCGTACGCCGACGCGCTGCGTGAGCTGTTCGGCCTCGACCGGGCGGCGCCGGCTGCGGTCACGGCCCCCCTCGCCCTCGAGGAGGACCGGTGATCCGCCTCGGGACCCGCGGCTCGGCGCTCGCCCTCGCACAGTCCGGACAGGTGGCGAATGCCCTGCGCGAGCTCGGTCACGAGGTCGAGCTGGTCCGCATCACCACGCAGGGCGACACGTCCACGGCAGCCATCGCGCAGATCGGGACGACCGGCGTGTTCGTCACGGCCCTGCGCGACGCGCTGCTGAACGACGACGTCGACCTCGCGGTGCACTCGTACAAGGACCTTCCCACCGCGCCGTTCGACGGACTGGTCATCGCCGCGGTGCCGCAGCGGCAGGACGCTCGGGACGCCCTCGTCGCCCGTGACGGCCTCACCCTCGGTGAGCTCCCCGTCGGCGCCCGGATCGGCACCGGCTCCCCGCGACGGACAGCGCAGCTCAACGCCCTCGGCATGGGTCATCTGGTCGTGCCGGTGCGGGGCAACGTGGACACCCGCATCGGCTTCGTGACGGGCGGCGAGCTGGATGCGGTCGTCCTTGCCCGCGCGGGCCTCGCGCGCCTGGGGCGGCTGGCTGACATCACGGAGACCCTCGACCCCCTTCAGGTCCTGCCCGCTCCGGCGCAGGGAGCTCTTGCCCTCGAGTGCCGCGAGGACTCCGAGCTGGTCGCGGTGCTCAAGGCGCTCGACGACCCGGACACGCGCACGGCGGTCGAGGCCGAGCGCGCGCTGCTGGCGGCGCTGGAGGCCGGCTGCTCCGCACCGGTCGGCGCCATGGCGGAGGTCGTCGACGATGACGACGGCCCCGCAGTGTTCTTGCGCGGCCTCGTGGCCGCCCTCGACGGGTCGGACGTGGTGCGCCTGTCGGCGACCGGTCCGACGCACGACGCGCACGGAGTGGGGCAGCGGCTCGCCGCAGAGCTGCTCGACCTCGGCGCAGCTGAGCTGATGGGTCCCGACAACGGGACTGGAATGACCCAGACAGATGGAGAGCACTGATGAGCCCGACCCGCACCCGCCGGCCCGCCGGACAGGTGGCCCTCGTGGGAGCCGGCACCGGCGACCCGGGGCTGCTGGCCCTGCGTGCTGCAGAGCTGCTGGCCACGGCCGACCTCGTGATCGCGGACGAGCGCATCAGCGAGGCCGTGCTGGCCCTCGCTGGTCCCGCGACCGAGGTCCTGGTCGTGTCCTCCGACGAGCCGCAGGGCGCTGCGCTCGTGGCCGCTTCGAAGGACGGCAAGCACGTCGTACGGCTGCTGCCCGGCGATCCGTTCCTCACGGAGGACGGGGCCCGTGAGGCAGAGGCCGTCGTCAAGGGCAAGCAGCGCCTCGAGGTCGTTCCAGGGCTGCCGGCTCCTGTCGCGGTGCCCGCCTTCGCCGGCGTACCTGTCGGGCTTCCGCGCACCGTCGCTCGCGTCGAAGACGGTCTCGACTGGGCCGGGATCGCCTCTGCGCCAGGCACTCTCGTGCTGACCTGCGCGAGCGGGGAGGTCGCCAAGGCCGCGTCCGCTCTCATCGAGCACGGCCGGCGCGCCCAGACGCCCGTGTCCGTGACGTACGGCGGGACCACCGCCGAGCAGCGCACGGTGCTGTCGACGCTCGACAACGTCGAAGCCGACGCGGCAGAGCTCAGCGGCGAGGTCGTCGTCGTCGTCGGGGATGCCGTGAAGAAGGCGGACAAGCTCGGCTGGTTCGAGAACCGCGCCCTCTACGGCTGGCGTGTTCTCGTACCCCGCACCCGGGACCAGGCCGGCGTGCTGTCGACCGCCCTCCGGGCCTACGGCGCCATTCCCGTCGAGGTGCCCACCATCGCCGTGGAGCCCCCCCGCACGCCGGCGCCGATGGAGCGCGCGATCAAGGGGCTCGTGACGGGTCGCTACCTCTGGGTCGCCTTCACCTCCACCAACGCGGTGATGGCGGTCCGCGAGAAGCTCGAGGACTTCGGTCTCGACGCCCGCGCTTTCGCCGGCGTGAAGGTCGCTGCCGTCGGCGAAGCCACCGCCGCCGCCCTGGTCGAGTTCGGCATCAAGCCCGAGCTGGTGCCCACGGAGGAGCAGAGCTCCGAGGGCCTGCTCAGGGTCTGGGCGCCCTTCGACGACGTCTTCGACCCGATCGACCGCGTCTTCCTGCCCCGGGCCGACATCGCGACCGACACCCTCGTGGCGGGCCTGAAGGACCTCGGTTGGCAGGTCGACGACGTCACGGCCTACCGCACCGTCCGGGCAGCTCCGCCGCCCGCCGAGACACGCGAGGCGCTCAAGGGCGGTGGCTTCGACGCCGTCCTGTTCACCAGCTCCAGCACCGTGCGCAACCTCGTCGGCATCGCCGGCAAGCCGCACGACACGACGATCCTCGCCGCCATCGGTCCCGCGACCAAGGCCACGGCCGAGGAGCTGGGGCTGCGCGTGGACGTGCTGTCCTCGAAGCCCGACGTGGCGACGCTCGTCGAGGACCTCGCTGAGTTCGCCCTGCAGCTTCGGGCTGCTGGTGAGCTCCCGCCCGCGGCGAAGCGCCGCAAGGGCAACAAGAAGGCGGCTTCCCGGACCAAGCGATGAGCTTTCCCCTTGCGCGTCCCCGACGGCTGCGCCGCTCACCGGCCCTGCGTCGTCTGGTCGCGGACGTGCGGGTCGCACCCGCAGACCTCGTGCTGCCGGTGTTCGTGAAGGAGGGGCTCAGCTCGCCGCACCCGATCAGCTCCATGCCGGGGGTCGTTCAGCACACCCCCGACTCCCTCCGGAAGGCCGTGTCCGAGGCAGCGGCGGCCGGAGTGGGTGGCGTGATCCTGTTCGGCATCCCGACGTCCAAGGACGCCACCGGGTCGCAGGCCGATGCCGAGGACGGCGTGGTGCAACGAGCCCTAACCGACGTCGTCGAGGAGGTGGGTGATGCGCTCGTCGTCATGACCGACCTCTGCCTGGACGAGTACACCGACCACGGTCACTGCGGTCTTCTGACGGACGCGGGAGAGGTCGACAACGACAGCACCCTCGAGCGCTACGCCAGCATCGCGGTGGCTCAGGCGCAGGCCGGATCACAGGTCATCGCCCCCAGCGGCATGATGGACGGGCAGGTGGCCGCGATCCGCAGATCCCTTGATTCCCAGGGCTTCTCGCACCTACCGATCCTGTCCTACTCGACGAAGTACGCCTCCGCCTTCTACGGCCCGTTCCGCGAAGCTGCGGAGTGCGCTCCTTCGTTCGGCGACCGGGCCGCCTACCAGCAGGACGGCGCCCGATCGGCGGACGAGGGGGTGCGCGAAGCGCTGAGTGACATCGCCGAGGGCGCGGACGCAGTCATGGTGAAGCCCGCCCTGGCCTACCTCGACGTGGTGCGGGCGGTCTCGCAGGCTGTCGACGTGCCGGTCGCGGCCTACCAGGTGTCCGGCGAGTACGCGATGGTCGAGGCGGCGGCTGCTCAGGGCTGGATCGACCGCGAGCGGGTCATCCGTGAGCAGCTGGTGAGCATCAAGCGCGCCGGCGCCTCGATGGTCCTGACCTACTGGGCGACTGAGGCCGCGGGGTGGCTCCGCGTATGAGCTACGACTACGACGCCCCCGCCTCGGAGGCGCTGTTCGCGCGCGGCCAGGCGGTGATCCCCGGGGGCGTGAACTCGCCCGTCCGAGCCTTCCGCGCGGTGGGCGGCACGCCCCGCTTCATGGTCAGCGGCACCGGGCCCTACCTCACCGACGCCGACGGTCGCGAGTACGTCGACCTGGTCTGCAGCTGGGGGCCGATGGTCCTGGGCCATGCGCATCCCGCTGTCGTCGAGGCCCTGCAGAGCGCCGCGGCGAAGGGCACGTCCTACGGCACCCCCTCCCCGGGGGAGGTCGAGCTGGCCGAGGAGATCGTCGCCCGCATCGCCCCGGTGGAGCAGGTCCGGCTCGTCAACAGCGGCACCGAGGCCACCATGAGCGCCGTCCGGCTCGCCCGTGGCTTCACCGGCCGCAGCAAGGTCGTGAAGTTCGTCGGCTGCTACCACGGTCATGTCGACAGCCTGCTCGCCGCGGCGGGCTCCGGTGTCCTCACCTTCGGCCTGCCGGACACCCCGGGGGTCACCGGGGCGTCGGCGGCGGACACCATCGTGCTGCCCTACAACGACCTGGCTGCGGTGGCGAGTGCCTTCGAGGCCTTCGGGGACCAGATCGCGTGCGTCATCACGGAAGCCGCGGCGGCGAACATGGGCGTGGTCCCGCCGCTGCCCGGCTTCAACCAGGGGCTCAAGGACCTGTGCGAGAAGAACGGTGCGCTGCTGGTCCTCGACGAGGTGATGACGGGCTTCCGCGTCTCGCGCGCGGGTTGGTACGGCCTCGAGGGCGTCGCACCCGACCTGTTCACGTTCGGCAAGGTCATGGGCGGTGGCATGCCTGCCGCTGCCTTCGGTGGTCGCGCCGACGTGATGGCTCACCTCGCTCCCGCCGGCCCGGTCTACCAGGCGGGCACGCTGAGCGGGAACCCGCTCTCGGTGGCTGCGGGCCTCGCCACTCTTCGGCACTGCACCGACGAGCTGTACGCCCACCTCGACGCCACCTCCGCGACGGTCGCTCGGCTCGTGTCGGAGGCGCTGGCGAAGGAGGGCGTGGTTCACCGGGTCAACACCGCCGGCTCGCTGTTCAGCGTCTTCTTCTGCGACCACGAGGTGACGGACTACGCCACCGCCACGCAGCAGGA